>CAYWEU010000063.1:0-4336 GCA_964457395.1 uncultured Candidatus Peribacteria bacterium | reverse complement strand
TCGGACAAAAAAGTACGAAGAAATCGTCTACCGTGCCTATCCCAAACTCCTCCGTATCACTCCCGCTTCCACAATATCCCTCGTCATCGCTTCCGCAGATGCATGTGTAACACGCAATCGATGATAGATGTTCGAGGACAGATTGCGATGGATGATGTGCTGCGGCTTTTGCGGACCAAGCTGAATGCCGACAATGCGTTCGATGGCGGCAATGTCTTCCTGAATCCCCGAGAACACAGACTGTTTGCGCGCGAACAGCGCAAGATTTTCACGATTCAGATATTTGCCCGCATGCTGCAAGTCGTCGGAGAGCGCCGGGTAGTAGGTGCGAACCACATCGAGCAAACCCTCTTGTTCGGCCTTTTGCAAACCTCGACCGGTGGCGATAAGTTCGGGAGGGATGCCGACGGAATACAGCGCCGCAGTAAAGCCGATAGCGCGAGGCAGACGAACTTTGCCGATCCCCCTGCTATACCCAAACAGCCCGATGTGCTGCAAACGTTCGCGTCGCGGCGGCACAAACCGAGCGACGTCGTTGATGAGCGGCGCGATCGACTCGATCGTTGGCCTCCAAATGGCCGAAAACATAGCGCACAGCTGCTTGATCTTCTTTCTGTCAGCCTCAGGCACACGCATAGCCGACCGCTTGGGTGCCTCTCGTTTGATAGCCTGCAACGCCTTTCGAACATCGGCAAGCGCGTAGTCGTACCGAAAGGCGGATTGTATCGAGTACGTCCGCACGCCCGCGTACTGGGTGAGGAACGATTCGATATAGAGCGGATTAACGCTCCCTCGAAACGGGAGCGATCCTGTGCCGATGATGGGGTGCGCCTCGATACCATGGCGTTCGGCACAGTCGTCGATAATGCTCAGTGCGACTTTCGCCGCCAGCACCGCAGGAATAATACCCGCGTTCATCGCCGGGTCGGAGCGCGCGAGAAATACTCGTTGGCCACGGCCGGATAGATCTTTCTTTTCTTTGCGTAGCGATGCCCAGTACGGGTCCAGTATGTCATCGATCGACAGCAGCGAATCGACATCTTCGACCAACGGCGTGACTTCGAAGAGCCGCAAGATGTCGCTGTCTGCGGACTTGCCTTTATGAAACACGCTGCGGTGGTAGCCTGCGACTTCTCGAAATGCCTCGCGCACGCGCATCGGCTGCTTGGCGGATGTTGTCAGCGGCAGGAACATCTCGGTGACAGGCGGTATCGTGAGTCCCAAGTCACGACCCAGGTCAGCTAGCGACAAAATATTCATGAACGCCCTGGCCATGCGGTGCATTTTTGTCCCATCGAACGCGGGGATGCGGTACGTCAGGTGCAGGTCTCGGCCGAGCGGTCGAGATTTCAATAATTTCTGCGCCCTCGAAAACAACTTCTCCCCCACTGCCTCGTCGACATACTTGCCCTCCCAGTCCCACATGTACTCGTCGATCGGCAACGACTCGAATAACGATGTCATCTCGTCTATTTCGTCCTGCGTGGAGATAAACGCGTCCTTGTCCCACCACGGCGCCGACGCATTGTCGGGGTGCTGGGTTGCCATGGTAACGGGAGGCCAGATGGACATCGATGCTACGATAGCATGATTTGAAATTTTTGCCTGCGAACAATTCGCAAAGAAACAATTTTGCAATATACTCCACGTACTCCCTCATAAGGGAACATCATGCCAACGTCTCGCAAAAAACCGTCCAAGGCCAAGCAGGTATGTCGCGATTGCGCGCCGTTGTCGGCTGCGCAGGACCGGTCGTATCACACCGTGTCACACTGGCTAGAAGCCGGCGGCATGCTCATCGCCGTACTAGCCGGATACTGGATACTCAAGTCGCTGGGTATCTTCGCGTTTTCGCCCGATACCGAGGGCGTCCTAGGTCTTGGTACGATATTCTTGGTTGGCATCGCCGCATCCATGTCTAGTTGTCTGGCACTTGTCGGCGGGTTGCTGTTGTCGGTCTCGGCGAAGTGGTGCGCTATGCACCAACGCGAATCAGCGTGGCACAAGCTTGAGCCACTCTTGCTCTTTAACATCGGACGAGTCGTCGGATATTTTGTACTTGGAGGCGTCATCGCGCTACTGGGTGCAAGTCTCGGACTTTCCGTGAAATCAACGGCGTTCCTCACAATTGTTCTGGCGTTGGTCATGCTCTGGCTGGGGCTCAACATCCTCAACATTCTCCCCAAACGCTTCTGTTCGATCCCGCTGCCCAAGTCGCTGCGCAAGCATATCCTGGCACTCGAGCACTCGCGTCACCCGCTCGCACCGGTGCTGTTTGGTGCACTCACCTTCTTTATCCCCTGCGGCTTCACACAATCGATGCAGCTACTGGCTCTGGGTGCTGGCAGTTTTATGGCCGGAGCGACGATTATGTTCGTCTTCGCACTCGGAACACTTCCGGCTCTGCTGAGTATCAGCGTGGTGAGCTCGCTAGCCGATGGCAAGTTTGGCAGGTACTTCTTCAAGTTCTCCGGCGCGTTGGTGCTGTTACTCGCAATCTTAAACCTGCAAAGCGGCCTCACGCTCGCCGGGTTCAACGTCGACCGCTGGATGCCCTTTCGCCAAACGACTGCAAGTGCCACAGACTCGGACCCGTTTGTAAGCATTGACGATAACGGCAAGCAGATCATTTCGGTACACGTTTCGGACAACGGCTACTCGCCAAACACCTTTAGCATCGAACCGGGCATCACAACGTGGGTATACGCCACAGCTCCCAAGGCCCTGTCCGGATGCACGAGCGAGTTGAATGTCCCCGGGATGAACCTAAGGACACCCGTAAAAAAAGGCGGCAACTGGCTCGGGCCAATCATCAACCCGACTCGCGACTTCACGCTCTCGTGCTCTATGGGAATGTATAGGGCTCAGGTGTATGTGAAGCCGTCATAAGAAGAATAGAAAAAGAAGCTGCGCCAGTATAGCAGCTCTATCATCGTTGTTCACTGCTCCTTAACGATTCGCTGGCCCTTGCCATATCGCCGAAGCGATGCTGGCAACTATCTTCCACAGCCACATAGCTATTGTGACCCCCACGTTCCATACGTCTGCAAGACTATGCCAAATGCCAATCATAAACCTATCCAACGCAGTTCCATCGTCCGGCTTTTCCACAGGAGGCAATGCCTTTATGAGTAATTGCCGAGGAGGTGCCGGTGCAATGGTTTCGCTGCTACTGGACGATGTGGCTGGCAAGGGTTGCGGCGGTTCGATGCGCTTCACCGTACTGTCTGCACTGCTAGGCGCACGGTGACAGATGCCGCAGTCGCGTTTGCAGCTGGTGCACGTCTCTCCGCCGTTGCAGGTGCCATCGCCACACGTGCACGTGCCGCAGTCGCTTGGGCAGTTATCACATACCTCTCCGCTGCCACAGGTGCGGTCTCCGCAGTAGGGCAAAAAGCCGCAGTCTTGCGGGCAATTCACATTCGTCTCGCCGGAAGCACATGAGCCGTCACCGCAACGCGGAGCGCACACTCCGCAGTCCTGGGCGCAGGTGCTGCAGCTCTCGTTCTTGGTGCAAGCGCCGTCTCCACACTGGGGCTCGCAGACTCCGCAGTCTTTCCTGCACGTAGTGCATGATTCTATGTACGCACACAGCGAGTCGCCGCAGGTAGTCGGGCACCCCGTACACGCCTCGCCCTTGCAGCCCACGCAGTAACTGGGAATTGAGCCGCAGACACCGCAATCTCCTGGGCAACTCGAGCATGTTTCGCCACCTGCGTTATCGCAGATTTTATCGCCGCATTTCGTAACACTGCAATCGCCACAGTCAACAGCGCAATTGGAACACGTTTCCACACCGCCGCACGACTTGTCACCACACACATTGGCACATGAACCACAATCATTTTGACATGTACTACAATTCTCGCCACCGTTGCATGCCAAGTCTCCACATGTAGGAGCACATGCTCCGCAGTCTTTGTTACACGTCTCGCACGTTTCGCCGCTTGCACAGAAGCCGTCACCGCAGAGCAGCGGACATGCGCCGCAGTCGCGCTGGCAGTTGGAACAAGTTTCCGCACCGTTGCAGATATCATCGCCACAGGTGAGCAGCTTCGCAGCGCCAACGATAGCCATGCTCGGCTGCCGCTGCCGCGAAACGGCAAACAGAACGATAAACGTAGCGACAACGCCAAGCACGCACGCGGCAACCGGCCAAAAATGCTGAGATGACAGCCGGGAAGAGCTCGAAACGTTCTTGGGCTTGGGGTGTGAGCGCATGCAGTTCGTTTTCTAGTGTAGCACAGAGAGAAAGACATGGTACTGAACGTTCCCAAGTGAAGCACTTCCACTACTAAGGTACTCTTCGCCTGGGCTATCTTGAGCCAGAGTCCAA
>CAYWEU010000062.1:0-4418 GCA_964457395.1 uncultured Candidatus Peribacteria bacterium | reverse complement strand
AGGAACCGTGAGCGAGGTTCCGGCGTCCGTTTTTGCCTCGGGGTAGACGTTTGGTGTGATGTATTTGCACACTGTCGCCTTGTTGGCAAATCGTACGAGGCCCGGTGTCAGCGTTCCTGCGATGATCGCTTGGCAGATTTCCACGAAATCGCTCTCCAAGATCGACAACACATTGAGTGCTTCGGGGTCGCCGAATCGTGCATTGTACTCGATGACCTTGACGCCGTGTTTCGTCGCGATGAATCCTCCGTACAAAATACCTTGGTACGGCTGGCCGTTGTCGTCCATCAGCGCCTTCGCGACGTTGCGATTGATTTCGCTCGCGGCCTGCAATTCTGTGTCGAGCAAGAATGGCAACGAATGATTCTCGTCTGAGTACGTGCCCATGCTGCCGGTGTTCGGACCGGTGTCACCCTCAAAAGCGCGTTTGTGGTCTTGGACTGCGGGCATGTCGACAACCTGCGTGCCACTGACAAAGGACATCAGACTGAATTCCACACCGATGAGTTTTTCCTCGATGACAACGGAGCCGCAGTCGCGAATGCATTCCATTGCGTACTTGCGACCTTCTTCGACCGAATGCAGGTGTTCGCCGCTCACTTTTACGCCTTTGCCGCCCTTGAGTCCATCGTACTTCACGACGTAGTCGCCGTGCAGCTCGTACTCCATGCATCGCGCGATCTCCATCTCCATCGCGCGCAGTTCGCCGCTCGAGGAAAACTCGAAGACTCTGTACCGCGGATTGGCGTCGATGCCGTATTCCTTGAGGAGATGCCGCGCATACGCTTTGCTCGACTCGATGCGGGCAAGGTTTTTGAGCGGCGCAACACTCGGTACACCGACTCCGTGCAAACGGTCGGCTAAGCCGGCACCTATGGGGTCGTCCGGCGCAATGAATGCAAAATCGATCTTTGCATTTTTCGCGATATCCGAAATCTTAGCAAAGCTCATAATGTCCATGACATGGTGCTCTGTTGCCAACTTTGCGATACCCGGATCTTTGACGGTGGTGATGGCGATGATCTCAGGGTTCTTCACACTGCGCTTGAGTGCCGCCGCAACAGCGTGGCCTCTGGCAGAATTAGAAACGAGAAGAATGCGCATGCGTGCATGCTAGCATGACTTTTGGATCGTCACACCGATAGGGTGGACCGTATTGGTTAATACGCCTCGTTGATGTACAACGTCGGTGACTGTAATGCTCTGATAATTATCAAGCGCAGTACGTCCTTTCGAGCATCATCGATATGACCTTCTACCAACTCGTCTTTGAATGCCGTCAGAGATAGCGGTATAAGAGACTTGGCGCGCGGTGTAGTAAAATATCCGTCGAAATCGGAATCAGACTTGTGAGGAGAAGATGCCATGTTTGTCATTCAAGCTCAAAATGAAACTCTTTGAAAGAAAAATCCTGTCCTTCAACGATTTTCCCTTAGACCAAAGCCATCATTTTCGTTTGGTCACTGTTTTCACTCGTGTCTTCTGTGTAACTTTCGCGCGTCTCGTTACGGCAACTGCCGAGCTCTGCGAGTAACTTGGCATTTACTTCCGGAGTTGGATATTTTCCCGTGAAACAGCCATCAGAAAACTTTTTGATCCTCGGGTTGCCCACGCGCACCGCCCAGTACAAATCTTTAACCGATGTATAGAAGAGTCCGTCTGCGCCGATAGCTTTGCAGATTTCGGGGATAGACAAGTCGGCAGCGATGAGCTCGCTTGTTGTCGGCAAGTCGATGCCGTAGGGGTCGGGCCCGATGATGGGGGGCGACGCTGAGGCAAAATATACTTTCTTGGCACCGGCTTTGCGCGCCATCTCTACGATTTTCTTGCTCGTGTTTCCGCGCACAATAGAGTCGTCGACCAGCAACACGCTGTTGCCTTTGAACTCCAGTTCGATGGGACGGAGTTTGAAGTTGAGGCTCCGCTTGCGGATGTTCTGGCCAGGCATGATGAACGTTCTTCCTATATAGCGGTTCTTCACGAAGCCCTCTCGGTAACGCACTTTGAGCTTATCGGCGAGGCCTGCCGCTGCGGGCCGACCCGTGTCGGGTATCGGTATCACAGAATCGATCTTGATGCCTGCCTGCTTGATGTACTTGGCGAGCGCTTCGCCCATGCGTACGCGCGCTTTGTAGACGTTGACACCGTCGATCGTCGAGTCCGGTGCCGCCAGATACACCCATTCGAACAGACAGGGATTTAGTTCGCCTTGCCTGCAGATGCGCGAGTGCAACCGGTTTTGATTATCGATGAACACGCACTCGCCGGGCTTGATGTTGCGTACGAACTCGAAGTCGATGCCTTTGAAGACCGTGTCCTCGGATGCGATGATGTACTCCTCTTTCAAGCCGAACTTGCGCTTGCCCAGTTGCAGCGGACGGATGCCGTGCGGGTCACGAAAGCCCACGATGCCATGTCCGCCGATGAGTGCGACGACCGAGTACGCGCCTTTGCACCGGCGATAGACAGACTTCACCGCGCGGAACACGTGGTCTGGCGTCAGTTTGCGCGGCTTGGTCTTGCGCAGTGCGAGCGAGAAGACGTTGAGCAGCACCTCGGAGTCCGACGTCGTGTTGAGGTGCCGGTAATCTTGCTCACGGATTTCTTTGGCCAGTTGCGCGCAGTTCGTCAGGTTGCCGTTGTGCGCCAAGGCGATGCCAAATGGCGAATTGACGAAGAACGGCTGCGCCTCGAACTCACTGGAACAACCGGCAGTCGGGTAGCGCACGTGCCCAATACCCATGGGGCCCTTGAGCCGTGCCAACGAATGCGCATGAAACACCTCTGCGACGGTCCCGACGGATTTCTTGAGATGAAACTGATTGTCGAACGTCACGATACCGGCGGCGTCCTGGCCGCGGTGCTGCAACATGATCAGTCCGTCATACAAGTCCTGAATGACGTCCCTATAGCCGGAGACCGCGATAACTCCGCACATGCGTGTCAGATGGGGGAAAAAGAAAGCACGGCCTGTCCCAGGAGTGGGAAAAGCCGGTTAGGATCGAGTATCTACCCTACCATGGGCAGATTGTAGAGATGATTTGACGCCGTGCCAAGGTATTGTGTATCGAAACTGAAAGGTCTAGACTGTCGCAACCTTCCGCGACGTTCGTCGTATGAGCGCGGGAAATTATTCTATGGAATTTCGCACCATTGCTATCATCGCGCACATCGACCACGGCAAGACCACCATGGTCGACCAGATCCTCAAACAAGGAGGAGCGTTTCAGGCGCACGAACATTTGACCGAGCGCGTGATGGACAGCAACGACCAGGAAAAAGAACGCGGCATCACCATCTATGCCAAGAACTGTTCGGTGAAGTACAAGGACACGAAGATCAACATCGTCGATACTCCTGGCCATGCAGACTTCGGCTCCGAGGTCGAGCGCGTGCTGCGTATGGTCGACAGCGTGCTGCTGCTCGTCGACTCCTTCGACGGCCCCATGCCGCAGACACGCTTCGTGCTCAAGAAATCTCTGGAACTCGGCATCAAGCCCATTGTCGTCATCAACAAGATCGATCGTCCTGGCGCAGACCCAGAGCGTGCACTCAGTTTGGTTTTTGATCTGTTCGTGCAGCTGGGAGCCAGCGACGAGCAACTGGACTTTCCGTACATCTTTGCCATTGGGCGAGACGGGGTTGCCAAGCGCAAGCTGACCGATGAGTCCAAAGACTTAACACCACTCTTTGACATGGTGCTGGAGCATGTGACGCCGCGAGAAAACAACGCAAGCAAGCCGCTGCGCATGCAGCCGGTGAACCTCAACTATGACCCGTTTTCCGGTCGCACGGCTATCGGCCGCGTGGTCGAGGGCACTGTGTCGCAAAACCAGCAGGTCTGGCTCCTGAAGCCCGATGCCACTCGCACACAGGGCCGCATCACGAAGATCATGACGTACCAGGGGATCAGCCAAGTCGAGGTAAAGGAAGCGGTAGCTGGAGACATCGTGCTGCTGTCCGGCTTGCCCGAGGTTTACGTGGGTGACACCATCGCGAGCGAAGAAGGTGCAGAGCCGCTGCCGACTATCAAGATCGATCCGCCGACTGTTGCCATGGATTTTATGGTCAATGATTCGCCGTTTGCCGGACGCGAAGGAAAGTTCGTGACGACGCGCCACATCCGTGAGCGTCTGGAAAAGGAACTGGAAACCAACGTCGGTCTCAAGATCGAGTTCGGCGAGCGCACGGACGCGTTTCGTGTCTCCGGCAGAGGCGAAATGCACTTGGGAGTGCTCATCGAGTCCATGCGCAGAGAGGACTGCGAACTCGCCGTATCCAAGCCCGAAGTTATTGTGCACGAGTAAAACGGCGTCACCATCGAGCCTCTCGATACGGCGAATAAAGATGTACCTCACGAAGAAGTCGGCGGCGACATCGAGAAGCTCGGCAAGCCCAAAGGCCTCAATCACAACATG
>CAYWEU010000061.1:0-4941 GCA_964457395.1 uncultured Candidatus Peribacteria bacterium | reverse complement strand
CTTCACGAACTTATCCGTCGAAGCCATTATGCAAACAGGCCTCAGTCGAGGCGTGCTGCATATCATCCCGATTGTGCTGCTGCTGACGATGTTGTTTACGAAGGAGGCAACGGAACAGCATGTGGAATAATCGTCGTTTGGATCATGAGTGAACTCCGTTTCTCTCAATTCCAAGCCTCGCGACAGCCTCCTCTATAGTGCGAATACTGGTTTTTCCTATGTATGGTATGGTCGACCTCTCTTCTTCGGTGAGACCGAGGTAGTCAGCAACGGTATACAAGCCCTGCCTTTCCAATGTATCTGCGATTTTTGTCCCTACCCCAGTCTCCGTCCAGCCTATATGTAGTCGCGGATAGCCATTGGATTCGCCGAAAGATGCCACCTTCTTTCGTGGCACAGCATCGTTCTCTTGCTCTTGATGAGCCGCGATGCTGTAGCGCAATGGATGATCGGCATTTCTGAGTTTGCCAAGTGCCTTTGCTTGTATCTGCCTGACTCTTTCTCTTGTGAGATTCATGGTGTTCGCAACTTCCTGAAGAGTCAGTGGTTTTCCATACTGCGCGTCATCAACGATAAAGCGAATCTCAGGATTGTCAGGCGTTTGCGGCACTTCAGACAAGCCAAGTCCAAACCGAAAATTTATCACCATCCTTTCTACACGAGTAAGAGATCGTAGAGCTTCGTGGACAGAATCGCTCCGTTCCAGTCCTTCGGCACAGGAAAAAGTATTGGGCGCTTTTGCATCTGGAATGAAATTCCCGAGTGGAGTATCGTCATCGCCGATCACTGTATCGATGCTAGCAGCGTAGCAATTTGCTCGGAGTATCTTTTCAACTATTGTGGGGTCCATACCCAACCCTTCACCGATGACTGTATACGAGGGTTCGTATCCTCCATGTGCCTCTGCATATTGTTGGCTAAACGCGTTAATCGTTACTAACGGTTGAATCTGATGCGGTGGAATGCGAATGGTCTTCGCTTGTTCTGCAATGCCCTTTTGGATGCAATGACGCACCCACCATGTTGCATATGTCCCGAATTTGAATCCGCGCTCTGGTTCATATTTATCTATGGCGCGTATGACTCCCAGGACACCCAACCCAAGGAGGTCAATGTAGGGCAAGCCGCTCGTACGATAGTGTTGCGCAATAGGGACTGCGAGTCTGGTATTCGCGAGCACCATCTTTTCCCGCGCCACTTTCCACTCGCCGTGGTGCAACTTGGCTTGTGCGACCGTCTGCTGAAGTTGTGCAGGCCATACTGCGTTCTGGGAAATCAAACGAACGAGTTCTGGACATCGATTCGGCTTTTCCCAGTGTGCCTCGTATTTCTCCAACGATTCGAGCAATCGCTCTAAGTCACGCAGTATTTTCTCTACATGTATTTCTGTAAGCTTTCGACTCTCCATGAGTTGCACAAGTGTATCTGTCTTGGAATCGCGTTCATGCTTGGGGACCTGGCCTTGGAGGAGTTGCCCAATCTTTTTTCCCGCATTTTTTACATTCTGTGCAACCAACCTCTTGAACTGAGGCAATAGGCGCGAGAGATCGTCTTCTACCCTTTCGGCAGTATCACTCTCTCTGACTTTCAACATACGCAACATTTCGTTTGCACCGGCAATCGATGCGGCGTTGTACAAGGAAAGAGCACGTGACTGTCCGAAACTCTCTGAGAGAACGACACTTCTCCATGCATTCGCCTTTGCCACAATCTCCTTAGCTAGAGCCAATTCCTCTTCTCTAGACAAAAGATCGGGCACTGTTATTCGTCCGAAAAAGAAACTCAAATCATTCTCGATGTCACTTTCTTCCTGTGCATCACGATAAAATAGTGCTGCTTCTTCCAAATCCTTTTCTGTTGGACCCGAAACAGCAATTAATGGCTCGTGTTCTTCTTCCAGCGTATTTTCTGGCAATGGATCTTCATAGTCATCGCTCAAGGGAATTACGGGGAGCGAACGTTGTGTCGTCACCGCCCGAGCAGATTTCTGAGGACTTCTGGTCAGCTTCGTGAGAATATCTTTATTGCGCTCTTGCGTGGCTTTTACTCGCTCCTGAGAACGCCAGGCAGCAGTCTGCACATCCGGTACTGCGTCGAGTACCTGACCATTTTTGGATACGCCATTGTTGGAATGAACGCTGGGCATACGACACATTCAACTATGAATGTGGTCAAATTCTCCACGACCCTGAGCGTTTGTCAATTTATTGCGGCATCACGAGAATTTTTCTTCTGCATCTTGCCCCGCAACCAGCCTATGACCCCCGGCAATATTGAAATGATGATGATGCCGAGAATCACCAAAGTGAAGTTCTCCTCGACAAACGGCAGATTGCCAAACAGGTACCCCGCGCAGGTCAGCAGAACGACCCAGAGAATGCCGCCGATGACGTTGTAGGACAGAAATGACGAGTAGTCCATCTTCGCCGCTCCGGCCACGAACGGAGCGAACGTGCGGATGATAGGCATGTAGCGAGCAAAGATTATCGTTTTGCCGCCGTGCTTGTCGTAGAACGCTTTCGTACGGTCCAAATGCTCGCGCTTGATGAACCGCCAGTTTTTTTGGTAGACCACATCGCCGATCTTTCTCCCTATGGCATAGTTCACGGTGTCGCCAATGATCGCCGCGAGACTGAGCAGGACGAGAAGAATTATCAGATTCAATGACCCCTTCGCGGCAAACGCTCCTGCGGCGAACAGCAGCGAGTCACCGGGCAGAAACGGCGTGACCACCAGCCCCGTCTCGCAGAAAATAATGACGAAGAGAATGACGTAGGTGAAGGTGCCGTACGCGGAAATGACTGATTGTAAGTGGGTGTCGAGGTGCAGGAACAGATCTATGAATTGGGACATGTGGACAGGTAATTATAAATTACAAATTATTCTAATGCAGCTTTCGCTGCGGACAATTCAGACAGCTCCGACGTGATGCTCGCCTGCCGAGTCTGGTTATACGTAAGCGTGAGGTCGCCCAAAATATCCGAAGCGTTGTCCGACGCATTGCGCATTGCGACCATGCGGGCCGAGTGTTCGGACGCCGCTGCTTCCAGCACGGCTTGGTAGATTTGAATTTCCGTCAGCTGCGGCAAAATGGCGTTGAGGATTTCTTCTTGCGACGGCTCCAGCAGGTGTTGCGCCCTGGGACCTTTCGACTGCTTTTCGAACACGTTCTGGACCTCTGCCTTGCGGCCAAGACTTGCGAGCATGTCTTTGAGCACCGTGCGCGAAAAGGGCAGCAGTACGTTGACAACCGGCTCTTGGACGAGTGCCGACTTGAAGTCGGCATAGACCAGCACGACGTGGTCGTAGGTACCGCTGAGAAAGCTATCCAACGCCAAGCGAGTCACCGGAAGCACGTCTTTGAACGTGGGATGGTTCGACAGTGCAGGGAAGGCGGCGATGACATTCTGTCCGGAACGAGACAGAAATTGCTGGCCTTTCTTACCCACCGCGATAAAGTCGAGTGACCGAAACGAGTCGAGTGCCCGGGCAGTGCCTTGGTACTGCGCCGTCACCTTGAACAGGTGCGAGTTTAAACTGCCGCACAGTCCGCGGTCCGAGCTGACGACGATCGCCAAGATATTCGTAGCCGGTTTGCTGGTGAGGTACGGGTGCGTGTCGGGCAACGTCGAAGCCAGGTTCTCGAGCATGTCCCACGCAGCCAGTGCGTAACGCCTGAGCGTCTGGGCACTGTGCACCGCACGGCGCATTTTGGACGCAGCGACCAGCTCCATGGCTTTGGTCACCTGGCGAGTGGACTTGATCGCCTTCATCTTGCGCCGGATGTCGCGGAGACTTCGGGCCATGAGACCTAATTGAATTTGTGGATCTTCTTAAAGTTCTCTAGCACCCCCTTCAACTCTGTCTCAGCTTCTTTTGTGATCTCTTTGGCAAGTTGCACCAGCAAAGCCGAGTGCTGTTGCTTGAGCGTATCCAGGAATTGTTTCTCGAACTGTTTTACCGCAGCTACCGGCACGTCATCCAGGTGACCGTTGACACCGGCGTAGAGCATGGCGACCTGGCCGCCCACGTCCATGGGCTCGAATTGATGCTGCTTGAGGAGTTCTGTCAGCCGCGCGCCGCGGTCGATCTGCTGCTTGGTGGCTGCATCTAAGTCCGAACCGAACTGTGCGAAGACCGCAAGTTCGCGGTACTGAGCCAAGTCGAGGCGCAGTTTTCCTGCGACTTTCTTCATGGACTTCGTCTGCGCGGCAGAACCAACACGCGAGACAGACAACCCAGCGTTGACGGCAGGACGGATGCCTTTGTAGAACAAGTCGGATTCCAGATAAATTTGGCCATCTGTGATGGAGATGACGTTGGTGGGGATGTACGCGGACACGTCCCCGGCTTGCGTTTCGATGATCGGCAACGCGGTCAGTGTTCCGCCACCGTGCTTCTCGTCGAGCGCACACGCGCGCTCCAGCAAGCGAGAGTGTAGGTAGAACACGTCACCCGGGTACGCCTCGCGCCCCGGCGGGCGGCGTAGCAACAGCGAGATCTGGCGATACGCCCACGCGTGCTTGGACAAGTCGTCGTACACGCACAGCACGTCTTTGCCCTGGTCCAGGAAGTACTCCCCCATCGCGCAACCGGCAAACGGCGCCAGGTACGACAACGCGGCAGGCTCGGAGGCACCGGCGCTGACGACGATGGTATAGTCCATCGCGCCGTGCTTTTTAAGCTCCGCGACGATTTTGGCGACTTTGGATTCTTTTTGACCGATGGCGACGTACACGCAAATGACGGGGCGATCGGTGTTTTGCGTTTTGAGCTGGTTGACGATCGCGTCGATCGCGACCGCGGTCTTGCCAGTCTGGCGATCGCCGATGATCAGCTCGCGCTGGCCGCGACCGATGGGGATCATGGAGTCGATCGCCTTGAGCCCGGTCTGCAAGGGCACGCCGACTGATTTTCGTTCGATGACGCGCGGAGCGATTT
>CAYWEU010000060.1:0-1894 GCA_964457395.1 uncultured Candidatus Peribacteria bacterium | reverse complement strand
TGCAGAATATTCATGACGAAAGTTTTGGATAGCGTCGCATACGCAGAACCTTCATTAAAAATGAAGATACTTGGTATGGAATGCTAGGGTATTTTGATACCAAATTCGATTCAACCCTGAGAGTATTCGAGGGATGGTGGCGCGCAAGGCATTTCATCTATGATAGAATCATTTTGTATGGAACAACCGCAAATCAAACCCTCTGCACAGCAGGTACAAGACGAAATTCTTCGATCCATGACAGCCACCGAGCGTGTTCGTCTGACGGGTGCGTTTTCCTCCTTCGTGAAGCGGTTGGGTGCGCTGAAGACGAAGTAAGCGATATGGACTACGCAGCCTTTTTAGCACTCCTCGCTCGAACGCTTGAGCAATGCGGGAAGGATTACTTTGTTACGGGAGGCATTGCTGTTTCTGTCTGGGGGCATCCTCGATCTACCTACGACATCGATGTTGTGATCGCCATCAATGAGTCACAAGTTCCCCTCTTTGTCCGTACGATGAAAGAAATGAGTGACACGCTGTACGTTGACGAGCAGATGATCGTTGAGGAGATTCGCAGAGGCGGTGAGTTCAACGTCATCGATGGCACAACGGGTATGAAAGTCGATTTTTTCGTGATGCAGGACGATGCGTATGGACGCGTGCGCAATGAGCGGAAAGTTGCGAAAGAGATCGATGGCCAGCGAGTTTTCTTTATCTCACCAGAGGATTTGGTCCTAAGCAAACTCCTTTGGTCGAAACATTCTGGTTCGGAGAAACAAGCGACAGATGTCCAATCCGTTATCGAAATGATGGGTGACGATTTGGACTGGGAGTATCTTCACTCGTGGGAAGGAAGGTTGGGGGTTGTTGTAGAGAAGATACCTGACAAATGAAAAATGCCTTTGCTAAGGCATTTTTTCGTTCGTCTCCCTGCTTACACGATTGACGAAACGGCCATTTTATGGTATAAATGTGCGTCGTCTAAAGATTCACCCTGGCAAGAAGCTGCTGTCAACACGGCGTTTTCTTGCCATGGTAAATCTCAAATGTCTTGAGAAGCCCGCTGGCTGACGCGACGAGTCTTCAGAGACATGTCGCAAGTGTGGAGGAACTAGTCATGAGTGACAGGTTCGAAATGTCGACGGGCCAAGCCCACGAACTCGCGATGGCGCTGGATCGAAACGGATACAAGAAGGAGTGGGTGAAGAAACTGTCCGAGGGGAACTTCCTCGCGTCGGTGCTCACTGTTCTGATGGGCAACGCCGTCGTCCAGTTCGTCAAACACCTCGTCAACCTCGCTGGCGATTGCATGCCCAAGGCGTGGAAGAAGGAAGGCTGGAAGATCGAGCGACATGTCGGCAGTGGCGTGCTCGAACTCGACCCGTCGCGTCTCAAGCTGCATTTCTCGCCCAATCAGCTCGACGGCAAGGTCATCAAGGGTACGGATCTGAGCGACGAGCTCAAGGCGCAGAACATTCCCCTCCTGAACGGCTGCGTCCTCGACTATCTACTCGCTCATACGGAGATCATCCCCGAAGACTGGAAGCAAGACGAGAACGGCAACACGCGTTACGTCTACTTCTGGGACACGGAGTATCGCGGCCCGAGCGGCCGCGTCTACGTCCGGTACCTGTGCTGGATCGGCGGCAGGTGGTACTGGCTCGCGGACTGGCTCGACTGCGCCTTCGACGGCTGCCACCCTGCGGCTCTGCGTGCAAGTTGAACTCTGACCTTTCTTTCCTTTGACCTAACGGTCCTCGGAACTTGGTCCTTTGGCCCGGCTTTTCCAAAGCCGGGCATCTTTTTTGTATTTTTTGATATACTACGAAGCGGCGATAGGTGAATACGCGGGAGATTAAGGTTTCCTGCTACCGAAGCCAGTATCCATACACCGAGAGCATCTCCGATTACG
>CAYWEU010000059.1:0-2641 GCA_964457395.1 uncultured Candidatus Peribacteria bacterium | reverse complement strand
GATGGTAACAGGTTAGGTTGCAGCATTAACCTTACACAAGAGGATTTGGAAATAAGGGCTTCGTAAACCACTTGTGCTGGGGTCTTTTTCTCCATGCCCATGCCAAGGTGGATCTTGTGGTAGTTGTACCAGACAAGCCATTGCTGCAAATCGCTGTTCTGCTGTTCGATGCAATCATTGGGGTGGAGATACACGTAAAAACAGCGGTACTTGAGACCGTCGTGGAACTTTTCGATCTTCCCGTTGTGCTCGGGATGGTAGGGTTCATTCTTGATGTGTTTAATGCCTGCAAGTGCGCAAGCAATAGAGAAGCGCGTGCTCCACTCGCGTCCACAATCCGTGCGAATGGCACGAATGACGAACGGAGCTTTGGCAATGACGTAATGCAGAAAAGCAATCGCACTGTCTTGGGTTGCATCGGGGTAGAGACGAGCGAATGCAAAGCGTGAACGATCATCGAGACAATCGAAGCAGACAGGAGCTGGACCTTTTCCCCAAGGGTAGGAGGTGTCGAGTTGGATTTCCTCTCCCACTTGTTCTTTTACGTAGAGCTGTGGCGCAGGGCGAGGCAGGCGGATTGGAGTGCGTTGGTGCTGTGTACGTTTCCAGATGCGCCACACCGTGCAAGGATGCACCCGATGCTCCTCTGGAAGCCGTGAGGCAATATCGTAGATGTTCCAATCATGATGTTCTTCGAGCATTTGCAGAACAACTGTTTCGGTTTCTGCCTTACTACGATTCCATGCCTTGCCGCCCTTCGGTCCGGTTTTCTTCGGTAGAAGCCCGTCGATGCCTGCTGCCTTGTGCCTCGTCATCCAATCATAAATCGTCACACGACTCTTCTTCACGGATCTAGCTGCATCCGTGACGGACATCTTGCCGGTGAGGACACTATTAACGAGAGCGGCTTTCATGGCTGCGAATTGGTAAGCGTGGTGGTTTTTCATGCCGCCACGGTAGACCCATGATGTGTAAACCTAATTGCTGCAATAAGAACATGTCAAATTATGATCTTATCTAACCTTTCCAGCGACTTCTTCTTACCAAGCGCCGCTGCGACTTCGAAGGCCCCAGGGCTGAACTGCTGACCGGTAAGGGCCGCGCGCATGGGCCAGAGCAGTTGACCTTTCTTGAGTCCGTTCGTCTCTGCGGTCTTGAAGAGCAGTTCCTTGAGCCCCTCGATCGTCCACGATTTCTCGGAAACCGGTTCGAGTGTTGTTGTAAGCAGCGCGAGGATGGTCGGCAAATTTTCCTGTGTCACTCCCTGCTTCTCGTTGAGCAGCAGCTCTGTGGCAACTACCGGCTCTTCATAGAAAAATGTCAGCATCTCCGGCGCATCCGGGAAGAACAACACGCGCTCCTGTACCAGCTGGGCTTTGTTCAAAAACCCAGCGTCATCCTTCGCCTGCGGATAGCGCTTGAGCACGTAGGGCCGGATGTGCTCGGCAAATTCGGCAAGCGGAAGCTTCCGCATCCACTGTCCTTGCAGCCAGTCGAGTTTCTTCACGTCAAAAATCGCTCCGGATTTCTGAATGCGATCAATCGAGAACGTCGTGAGCAATTCATCCATCGAAAAGATTTCCTGCGGTGTTCCCGGGTTCCAGCCGAGCAGCGCCAAGAAGTTGATCAGCGCTTCTTTCAAATAGCCTTTCTGAATGTAGTGCTCGGCCGAGACATCGTTTTGGCGTTTGCTGAGCTTGCTCTTGTCGGGGTTCAGCAGCAGCGGCACATGCGCGAACTTGGGCGGTTGCCACCCGAATGCCTGGAATAAAACGAGGTGTTTGGGCAGAGAGCTCACCCACTCTTCTCCGCGAATGACGATATCGGTCTTCATCAAGTGATCGTCGACGACATGTGCCAGGTGATACGTCGGGAATCCGTCGGATTTCATGAGCACTTGGTCATCGATCACCGAACCCCGGAACTCCAGCTTTCCGTAAATTTCATCGGTAAACGAGATGGTCTCTCCGTGCGGTACCAGTAGACGGATGACGTGCGTCTCGCCGCTCGCCAGTCGCTGCGCCACTTCGTCTTTCGGCAAATGCAGACACGTGCGGTCGTACATCGGTGCTTGCTTGAATGTCGTTTGCCGCTTGCGCATGTCCTCCAGCCGCTCTGCTGTGCAGAAGCACGGATACGCGTGACCAGATGCGACCAGCTGATCGGCGTATTTCTTATAGATATCCAGCCGCTTGGACTGGAAGTACGGGCCGTACTCGCCTTTCTCGATGATCTTCCCGGAAGCATCGAGCATCACGCCTTCGTCCGGCGCGAGCCCCGCCCAGCTCAGTGTGCGCACGAACGCGGCACTCGCGCCTTCGACTTCGCGCGTGCGGTCTGTGTCCTCGATGCGCAGCGCGAACGTTCCCTTGGATTGCTTAGCGACCAGCCAGCTGAACAGCGCCGTACGCAGGCCACCGATGTGCAGCGAGCCGGTGGGGGAAGGGGCAAAACGGGTACGCACGCACCTACTATACCTACCTTACTTTACTATTTGCACCGTAAACGTCACCGGCGTCGTCGGCATATCATTCGTCCCTTTGTCAGTCGTAGCGATAGCGTGCACGACAGACTGTCCTGCAGTGACATGGCCGAAGATGGTGTAGTTCGGCTCCAGCGGATAGTCGGCATCCATGATGAA
>CAYWEU010000058.1:0-3823 GCA_964457395.1 uncultured Candidatus Peribacteria bacterium | reverse complement strand
TCGAAGGGTTTTTCAACGTCATCGACGAGGTCAAGAAGCAAAAAATTCCAGGGCTCATCTACGCCAGCAGCAGCTCTGTGTATGGCGGCAATACCAAGTTTCCCGCGAACGAAGACGACAGAACGGATGATCAAATCTCGCTGTATGGCATGAACAAGAAAGACAACGAACTCATGGCCCATACCTATCATCATCTGCACGGCATGCCCGTCACCGGTCTGCGGTTTTTCACCGTGTATGGCCCGTGGGGCCGGCCGGACATGGCGCTGTTTCTGTTCACCGACGCCATCCTGAACAATCGCCCCATCAACATCTTCGGCGAGGGCAAGATGCAACGCGACTTTACGTATGTCGATGACATCGTCGCCGGCATCGTCACGTCGATCGATAAAAACTATGACGAAGAGATTTTCAACCTCGGCAGCGGCAAGCGCGAGGAGCTCATGGACTTCGTGACGATCGTCGAGCAGGCCTGTGGTAAGCAGGCACAGAAAAACTTCCTGCCCATGCAACCTGGCGACGTCCGTGCCACCTTGGCGGATGTCTCTAAGCCCAAGAAGATGCTGGGGTACGAACCAAAAACTTCCATCGCGCAGGGTGTTCCTAAGTTTGTGGAGTGGTACCGGGAGTACTACAACATCTAGGAATCAACACGCTCTCAATTGTATCCAGACAACATCAACATCCCTCCCGTTCCAAGCACGAAAGGACACTCTATGAAACACACTTTGAACGCAGCATCTGCTCTGCCTGCTTTGAGCGACGGCGTGTATCGAATGACCTCAGACGGCCAATAATATTGCCATTCATGCCCAAATGCACCGACGATGAGCAGAGGTGTTTGCGAAGAATGCGATGCGAGCATCAGTGTATCGCGCGCCGTGTTCGTCATCGGCCACAGGCTCTGGGGCGAACCGAGAGTCGACAGAGCGAAGATCCACACCGCTAAACACGCAACCACGGGTGCTATGAGCGAGCGATGGGAAAAATGCGATGCATGCTTGAGCCAGAGTATGGCGCCGGCGAGCAATGCCGGTGTCATCAGTATCGCGTAGTACGGATGATCGGTGAGCACAACATACGCCAGGAGCAGACCCATCGTCGCGAGCACTTCCCATTTTTTCGAAAGCAGCGCGCCGCCAACGCCGAGGATCGTCAGGACGCCGCTTCCTGCCACCCACCACAGCCACGCAGCGCCGCTGAGGCGATGGAGAAGCGAAACCCCTTCGCCCTTCCCTGCAACGAGCAGCATGCTGCCAAGCGATAATGGATTTGCAAGCGAGTACGCAGTGAGCGCGATCATCGGCGTGAGCACGTAGATGAGTGTCTCGCGCCACGTTGCGCCAAGTCTGCGCAGTACGCCGACGAGCAACGGAACATACAAGACCGCTTGGTATGCGGTAAAAAGCGACGCCAGCCAGAGCACAGCGATGCCAAAGATCCAGAGACTGTTCTGACGTTTGCCTGGCATCGGCATAACAAACGCCATGACAAGCACCAGGCCAAAGAGCGCTGTGAGTGGACTCATCATGATCGTACCTGCTTGCAAGATCACCGCGGCCGAGCCGAGCCAGAGCGCACACGCGGTCCATCGAACACGATGCTGTGTCTCCCTCAAAGCCCAATGAATGAGCCACATCGACTGGACAAGCAGGGTTGCAAAAACAATGCGAAGAAGCAGTTCATGCTCTGGGATGGCCGTCGACAGATGCAATACATATCTCACCAGTGGCGGATGCGGATACGGAATATTGAGCAAGTACTTGGCTTCGTCCGTCAGCACGCCACCCAGCAAACGCAGCACCGCAAGCGCAAAGGCAAGTATTTGCAGCTGGCACGCGACGATCAGTTTCCGCATGGCGATAGGTGAAGGTCAGCAAACAGAACGTCGAAGCACGTGACTGGAAGATCTGCAAGACTGTGTGATCGATGCACAATGCGCATGGCGTCGCGCGACACGTGCACTAGTTCGACATCGGACCGTATCCACCCTTCGCGGTCAGTAATCGCGCTGATGGCTCGCACTGTTTCCGCTCTAGTCCGAGAGGAAAGATAAAGATCTGAAAGCGCCAACGCTCGTGGCAAGTAGAACGCCGTCACGAATGCAGCAATGATGAGAAAGATGAGTGCGTACGGAGAAAGATACCGCCCAATGGTCGAATCGTAGAGGTAGGCGATGAACTCCAGTTGGACTCTACCCGACAGCTTGCTGTCCCCCGCCCTGCGTAGTCCGAACGTGAAGGGAATCTCGACGATGTTCGCGGTGCGCGGCGTGTTGACAAGTACATCGAGCAAGATCTTGAACCCTGTGGGTTTCAAACGCGGCTTGATAGACCGAAAGAGGTCTTTGCGCATGGCAAAGAACCCACTCATCGGATCTTTGACTCGTACATGCAGGAGCGCGAACGCAAGCGTGGTCCCCGCCTTGCTGATGCACCGGCGAATCGCGTTCCAATCGCCCACACTGCCACCTGCAATGTACCGCGACCCGACAGCGATATCCGTGCCCTGGTGCTCGATGGCATCTTGGAATTTTGCGAGCAACGAACAATCGTGCTGGCCGTCGGCATCCATGACAGCGAGCACGTCTCCTTTCGCCATCGAAAAGCCGTCAACAACCGCAGAGCTCAGCCCTCGCTTATCGACTCGGCGTAACACGCGTAGTCGCGGGTACTGCTGGCGCAAGTCCTCGGCGACCTTCCACGTGGCATCCGGCGAATCATCGTCCACGACGATGATCTCGTGCTCGCGACCCGTCAAAACCTGCGAAATTTCGGCCAGCATCGCGGGAATGTTTTCGGCTTCGTTGTACGTTGGCAGAATGACGGAAAGCATTGGCGCAAAGTATACGTGAGATACATGTATTGCCTATGGCAATCAGAGAGAAGAAATCGAAGAAATCGAGGATATCGACGATCCCCGTTTTCCTCGAAGTGGTCGATTCCCTCAATTTCCTTCATAGTTGCCTTTCATCACAAGCCCAAGCACACTATCGCCGATGAAAACAGTCCTCGTCACGGGCAGTTCAGGAACCATTGGAACTCGTCTGTGCGAAACGTTGCTAGCAAAAGGTCACAACGTGATCTGCGTGGATTGGGAAAAGAACAAATGGAAACCCGAGATCGATGCCATCACGCACTCTGCAGATCTGCGCGACGCCAAAGCGGTGCAAGAACTTGGCAAAAAAATCAAAGACAAGAAAGTCGACACTATCGTGCACCTGGCCGCAAACGCACGCGTGTACGAACTGGTTGAGCACCCCGACCGTGCGTTGGATAACTTTGTGAGCCTGTTCAACACGCTCGAGCTGGCACGGACAAGTGGCATCAAGCAGTTCATTTTCGCATCATCACGCGAGTCGTACGGCAACATCGATGTCACAGCATTCACCGAGGACATGGTGCGCGTCGAACACTGCGAAAGCCCGTACACAGCGAGCAAAGTCGGCGGCGAGGCGCTGGTGCATGCGTACATGCGCTGTTACGGCATCGATGCGATTATTCTGCGCTTCAGCAACGTTTACGGCATGTACGACGATTCCATCCGCGTGGTGCCGCTGTTTATCCGCTTGGCAAAAGCGAACGAGCCAATCACGGTTTTCGGCAAAGAGAAGTGTCTGGACTTTACCTACATCGACGACACGATAGCTGGCATCGGGCTATGCATCGAGAAATTCGACTCGGCTAAAAACGACACTTACAACCTGGCTTTTGGCGAAGGCACGACGATTCTTGGTCTCGCCGAAAAAATCAAAGAGCTGAAGCACAGCTCGTCGGAGATCGTCATGGGCAAGCCACGCACCGGCGAAGTCATCCGCTACATC
>CAYWEU010000057.1:0-6561 GCA_964457395.1 uncultured Candidatus Peribacteria bacterium | reverse complement strand
GTTTGGATGATATCTTTCAGTTCGTATTCGATAGGGTCTTCCAGCGTGATGATGTTTCGATTCCTCCCCGATAGTGTCGAGAGCAATGCATAGAGCGTGGTGGTCTTTCCTGACCCCGTCGGGCCGGTGACCAATATCAATCCGTTGGGCAACTCGGCTAGTTCCAGCAGCTTCTGTTTCATGGCGTCGGGAAATCCTAGTTTTTCCAGTGGCACTATCCCCCGCTGCGGATCGAGAAATCGCAGCGTGAACGCTTCTCCGAAGCGCGTCGGCAAGCTCGCCACACGCACATTGACCGTTCGTCCGCCCATCGTAAACGTGTATTGGCCGTCTTGCGCTGCGGTCTCGATGTTCAGCTTCAGCTTGGCCTTGAACTTGATGCGTCGTTGTATCGCCACGAATGCGTCGGGATTGATCTCGAAGAGCTTGCTGAGGACTCCCAGCTCTCGCCATTCGACTCGGACTGTTTGTTTCTGAGGATTGAAGTGAATGTCAGAAATGCCGTTTTTTACGGCTTCCAGCTCGAGTGCTGTGAGCATCTCTTCTCCAGGCATTGCCGAGATTTTTTTGGTGTCGATGGACATCAGAACATTATACCATAAAAAAGGTAGTGTAGGAAGCGGTTATGATGCGCAGTGTTGGTGTTTGGAGTTCAATTCTCAGGTCCCTCTCCCCACTTCAATTTCGTTCGCAATGTCTCGAAGAACGTGTCTTCTTTCCTCCGGACGAATTTGACGGTCTGGGTAGCGACTTTCGCACGGACGTTGTCATTGCGCTGCAGCGAAACGTACGTTTGACCGTCGAGCGTCATGCTGATCTGCGCATCTGCGAACTTGTTTTGCTTGGTGAGGATCGTGATTTCTATTTCCTGCTCTGCGGGAAGTACGATGGGCTTTTGCGTAAAGCTGTGAGGATTGATGGGTGTGACAATAGTTGCGCGCATCTGCGGATGCACGATGGGTCCCCCGGCAGCCAGCGAATATGCGGTGGAACCGGTGGGTGTCGCGATGATCACGCCGTCAGCATGAAATGTCGTCAGCGACTCGCGATTCACAGTGACTTTCAGGTCGATCAAGCGCGAGATCGCCCCTTGCGAGACCACGACTTCGTTGAGGACCGTTCCTTTCCACAATTCTTTTTTCCCTCTAGTTGCGACAATCTCGAGCAAACTGCGCTCGTCGATCACCCCTCCTCCGGACAACAGTTTCGGCAGCAATTCTTCCGTTTCGTTCAGGGCAATTTCTGCAAGGAAACCGACCATACCGCGATTGACCGACAGCAGAGGGACCGAGAAGTCGTCCAGTTCGCGCACAGTGCGCAGGATCGTTCCGTCGCCTCCGATGATGATCAGCAGATCAAGATCATTCGTTTTTGTATAGCAACCAACCTTCTTCAGTCGATCGATCTTGCATCGTTGTTCGTCGAGCAACAGCGTGGCGCCAAGCGACTGCACGATACGTGCAACAGTCTCGATAGCGGTGTCTCGCTTCTCCATGCCGCTGCGCGCGGTGAGGCCGATGGTCTGGTAGCGGAGATCTATGGGGAAATGCTAACACAGAGGGAAGAAATCGAGGAGATCTTCTCAAAGAGTCTGCACATGCGACTTCCTTCGATTTCCTTTGTCGTATTTTGGCTTCTCCCAGCCATCGATCGCTCGTGACAACGATCCGTTCCTCTGGTATTCTTTTCCAGATGTTCGACAAGCTCGTCCGCGCGCTGAAATCGATGGAACTCGAGGAGCAAATTCTGCATGCAGGATTGCTCTGTTGCGCGATCGGTATTTTCCTTCCATGGTTCGGAGGCCAGTGGTTCGGCAACGATCAGCTGTGGAACGGTTTTGGGTTTTACACGGCGTACCTTGGTATTGCGGTTTTTCTCATGCAGCTGTTCATCATCTTCATGTCGCTCTCGCCCCTGCTCGGCGGTCCCATCATCGTGCGCAGGCAGCACCGCATGTACGTTCGTCTCATTCTCTGCGCTGCGTCGGTGCTTCTGCTCATCGCAGCGTTCTCGGTGTTGTTGCGCGTTACCTTTGACATGGCTGGTTCCCAGATCCGCTGGGGCATTTACATTTCCATGATCGGCAGTGCGGTGGCGTTACTCTATGCGTTCATCCGACATCAGCAGCAGGTGCGCAACCAAGTCCACGAACTGTTTCATCATCCCGATGAGCGTATGACCAAACGCGAGACTGCCTCTCTTCCGGAGACCGAGAATCCTCTGCCGCCTCCCCCTCCCCCTCCGCCCACTCCACCCGAAGATCATCATCTGTACACACCGAAGCTATGACCGATCCAGCGATGAATCCGTAGGCGCAGTACAACGATCAAGACCTGGTGTACGTCGATCCTGAGACGAGGACTGTCATCGGCAAAGTTGAATGGAATCGCAACGAAAAGCCAAAGTCGCTCCCCTACGCGCCGAAAGAAGACGTTGCGAAGAAAGGAAAGCCCGGAGAGGAGGACAAGAAGAGCTTTCGTTGGCGCAAGTTCTACCCGTGGGGAACATACCGAAGCATGCGTCGCATTTACAGGTTGGATGGCAAACCGAAGGATGCCGAACCCAACAGAACGCTCGATGAAGTCTTGCCCAAGGCGTTGAAGGATGCGTACTGGAATGATTGAAGAAATAGAAGATAACGAGGAAATCGAAGAAATCGAGGAGCCTCTTCGATTTCTTCTCAATATTCGTCGATTTCTTCGATTTCCTCAGAATACATCTTAGCTTCTCAACACTTCTGCCACTCTCTCCACCTCGCTCTTTGCTCCTATGATGAGCGGTGTTCGCTGATCCATGTCTTCGATCTTCACGTCCAGGATGGACGTCTTGCCGTCGGATGATCCGCCTCCGGCGTTCTCCATGATGTATGCAAACGGTCCGCATTCGTAGATGAGGCGCAGTTTTCCTTTGGGATATTTGCTGCCGCCGATGTTGCAGAAAATGCCTGCTCCTTTGATGAACATGTGATGGATATCCGGCACCATGCCGCCTGAGTAGCGCAGCGTAAGGCCTTCGTCGAGCCAAATATTCATCATCTTCCGGTATGACGGAGTATCGACGACTGCACGCAAGTTCCCCGGAGCGTAGGTTTTGACCTGATCGTGCATCGTGAGGTTTTCCTGCAGCAGAATAAATTCTCCGACTTCATTGAGGTAAAATGCATGCACGCCGTTCCCCGCGCAGTAGACCAAAATGGTGCGAGGTCCGTACACCAAGTACATCGCGGCGATCTGGTCGCGCGGCGTTTTGCCGATCAAGCCTTTCTTGTCTTTGTGATAGATGCCGAAGATCGATCCGATTGCCATATTGGCATCCACAAGCGACGAACCGTCGAGCGGGTCAAACACGACCGTAAATGGCGCGTCAGTCACGAGCTCATGCAATTCTGACTCTTCTTCCGACGCGTACGCGCCGACCAAGCGACTTTCGCAGAGCTCTTCTTTGATGATGGTGTTGCTGACCACGTCGAGCTTCAGTTGATCCTCGCCGAATTGATTCGAAGAACCGGCCAGCCCCAAGTCGGTCGTCCGAATGGCGTTATGCACGTACTTCCCGGCGCGCGCGATGTCGTTGATGAGATGCCGGACTTCTGTCTGGGTGCCTGCACGAAAGAGATGAGCATTGAGCGAGATTCGGGTCGGGAGAGGGCAGGTGGCCATGACAAGAGGGAGAAAATTACTTCATCAATGCGCCGATCGAGATCGCCATTTCCGTGACGCGCATGGCGTAGCCCCACTCGTTGTCGTACCAGCTGAGCAGTTGCACGGCGTTCTTGTCGACAACCTTGGTCGACGGTGCGTCGACGATGGACGAATGAGGGTCAGTCTGGAAGTCGATGGACACGCACTGATCGTGCGAGATGGCGAGAATATTCTTGAGCCGTGGCGACTGCGTTGCTTGCTCGATTTTTTCGTGGATCTGTTCAACTGTCACGTTGTTCTTGAGCACGAACGCCATGTATGCGCAGCTGACGGTTGGCACGGGCACACGAAACGCCATGCCGTCGAGCTTGCCTTTCAAATGCGGAAAAATAACGCTGCACGATTTTACTGCGCCTGTCTTGGTGGGGATGAGTGACAGTGTGGCAGCTCTAGATCGTCGTAGCTCGCCGCCTTCCTTGGATTTGTTATCGAGTAGGTTTTGCGTCGCAGTAAACGCGTGCACAGAACTGACAAGCAGTTTCTCCACGCCAAACGCTTCGTCGATGACTTTGATCACCGGAGCGATGCAGTTGGTGGTGCATGACGCGTTGCTGATGATGTCCATGTCCGCGGTCAGCTTGTCCTCGTTCACGCCTTTCACGAACATCGGCGTGTCGTCTTTCATCGGCGCTGTGACGATCACGCGTTTTGCACCGGCCTTCAAATGCGGCTCGACTTCTTCGCGGGTGTCGAAATTGCCAGTTGACTCGATGACGATGTCGACGTTGAGCTCTTTCCAGGGGCATTTGCTCGGGCTGCGTTCTTTGACGACGCGGACCAGTTTGCCATCGACGATCAGATTTTCTCCACTCACTTCGACCGTGCGGTCGAACCGTCCATGCAGCGAGTCATATTTCAACAGATACGCCCGGGTCTCAGCGTCCGATGAGGCGTTAATAGCCACAACGTCGACGTCTGCCCCGAAGCGATCGACAAACTGCCGGTGTACCAGCCGACCGATGCGCCCGTAGCCGTTAATGGCGATCTTTAGCATGGTGAAAGCCTACACGAATTTGTCAAAATCAGCAATTTACTTTCACCCGTAAATTCCTATCAACACTCCCAAAAACGCGAAAAACACGCCGACGATCCACAGTCGCATCGTCACCTTGCTCTCCCCCCACTCGAGTGCTTCCAGATGATGATGAAATGGCGCGGACTTGAAGACTTTGCGCTTGAAGAACTTCTTGCTGGTCAGCTGGAGAATTACCGACAGCATTTCGATCACGAATACGAAGCCGATGAGCGGTAAGATAAGCGCTTGATCGATCATAAATGCGATGATCGCCAATGCGCCACCGAGTGCAAGAGACCCGGTATCGCCCATGAAGAAAATTGCAGGAGGAACGTTATGCCAGAGAAATGCCGCGATTGCTCCGGCTACGACGCCGCAGAAAGCGGCCAGCACGAATAACCCATGCACGTACGCCACGACTCCGAAGGCTCCAAATGCGATGATGAGCAGTCCTGCGGCAAGTCCGTCGAGACCGTCTGTCACGTTGACGGCATTGGCGGTTCCGATGAGCACGAACATGAAGACCGGAATGTACCATATACCGATGTTCAGCATGTTGCCGTCCCCGGTTACAAGTCCGAGCGCGTTGGCAAACGGAACATGCAGGCTTTCGTACCCGAGTCGGACATGAAACCAATAGGCAGCAGCGAAGCTGATCAGCAGCAGTATCGCGAGTTTGGACCAGGCACCCAGCCCTTTGTTTTTACCCATTCCGCGAATGTTGACGTAATCATCAACCCCGCCCAGTATTCCAAAAATCACCAAGATCGCCAGTGGCAAATACACTTGACCACGTTGCAGCAGAGAATGATCGACCGTGCCAGATAGCGAGAGCAGACGGGACACTAGAACAGTGATGACGATCGAGACCCAGATGAGGATGCCCCCCATCGTGGGCGTTCCTGCCTTGCTTTTGTGATAGGTCAAAAAGACGCTGGCTGATCCGCCGTCGACGGCCTCGACACGCAGTTGTTTCCCTATGCGGTACTTGCGCAAGAACCCGACGAACGGTCTGGTGAGCAGTAATGCGATGAGAAATGCAACGAATGAATATCCGAGTATCGCAGGGAGAGAGATCTCCGGACGGATGGGCAGATCAAACATATGAAATGATTTTAGTGCAGTCTCTTTGGTTTTGCTACTTGTTTCGTTGTACGCACTATTCGCCGCTCTCTGTCGTGCGAGAGGTCTGACTCTTGTCGATATCATAGAAGCGCATTTGTTCACGCTTGAACATCAGCTCGATGCGGCCGGTGGGGCCGTTGCGATGCTTGCGGATGTAGATGTCGGCGATGCCCGCGCGTTCGGAATCTTCTTCGTAGTAATCCTCGCGGTACATCATGAGCACCACGTCGGCGTCTTGCTCGATAGAGCCGGAGTCGCGCAAGTCGGACAGCTGCGGAATATTGCCGGGACGGCTCTCGACCGCCCGCGACAGTTGGCTGAGTGCGATGACAGGGATTTTGAGCTCACGGCCGAGCATTTTGAGCGAGCGCGAAATTTCGGAGATTTCTTGCACACGATTGCCCACGTATCCCTGGTTGCCGGTCGTCATCAACTGCAAGAAGTCGACGATGATCATGTCCAGGCCGTTTTCCATCTGTAATCGTCGGGCTTTGGCCCGCAACTCGGGAATCGACGAGCCCATAGAATCATCGATGAAAATGTTGGCTTTGTTCAAGTCGTCCATGATCGGCCCCATGTTCTGGAAGTCACGATCGTCGAGCTTGCCTTTCTGCAGCTTCCACGAGTCCACGCCGAGCATAGACGCGAACAGACGGTCGACGAGTTGTTCTTTACTCATTTCGAGCGAGAAGATGCCGACGGATTTCCCGAAGCGGATAG
>CAYWEU010000056.1:0-2941 GCA_964457395.1 uncultured Candidatus Peribacteria bacterium | reverse complement strand
TTAATCCCTTGAATTTCAAATCCAATTTTATTCGTCTTAAAATACCACGCCAAGTGTTTTCTAAACGTAACGATTCCCCTCTCCCCGTATTGCGCCACATGCAGCCGCGCATGTTCCAAAACAACAGCCACTCTTTCCTCTAAACTAATTTCGTAGTTCGTATTTTCGTACTTTTCGTATTTCGCACATAACTTAAAAAACCACGGATTCCCCAATGCCCCTCGTGCGATCAAAACCCCATCCGCACTTGTCAACTTGAGCACTTGCTGGACTTGAGAGGGCTCATGAATATCCCCATTGGCCAATACCGGCACGCGCGCAATTTTCTTTGCTTCGGCAATGCGTTCCCAATCAGACACTCCACTGTATCCTTGTGCCTTTGTTCGTCCGTGAATGGTAATCAAATCCGCGCCCGCATCCTCTATGACCGGAATAAATGTTTTAAAATCATCCGGATCGCTCCAGCCCAAACGAATTTTAACAGAAAGCGGCGTATCCCCGATTGCCCGTTTGATTTCACGAATAATATTTGCCGCGCGCTCCGGCTCTTTCATAAGCGCGCATCCGTTGAAGTTGCTCGTAATTTTATACACCGGGCAGCCCATGTTGATATCAATGCCTTCCGGCCCTGCGTGCTCCATAACAATCGCGGCTGCTCGCGCCATGACCAACGGGTCTGCGCCAAAAATCTGCTGGACAATCGGCCGTTCAGCAGGGACAAAATCAGTCATGCCCAGTGTTTTTTCACTTTCCCGAATAATTGCCTCGGCGCTCACCATTTCACGAAATACAATATCCGCTCCCCCGATTTTCCGCACAACCTGACAAAAGGCAGAATCAGTCATGTCGGCCATTGGAGATAGCGCCAAAATAGGCTTATTTTTTGAGGTTATGTCTTTGATCCACATACGGGAGAAGAATACCCTAATTTAAGCTAAAAATCAAGACTTGACACGCGAAGGAAAAAATGATAAGCTAGTTCATCACCTGAATGGATCGGGTGCAAGGGAGGAGAACAGAACAATGGTACGAGGAAAACTCCAAGGTGACGATCACGTGGCAATCGACCACATCCGAGGAGATGGCAGCTTCGACATCACTGTCCATCGGGAAGACGGCAACTCCAGTAGCGGCATACTCATCCCAACCTCTGGCGGAGATGGTCACAAATTGGAACAGTGCATAGAGAGCAACCTCTACCACCTCTCCCCAACAGATACCGGCCATCGCGGCCCCGCCAAGGCCAACAGCCGCGCCTTCTGCGAAGGCTGGGAGAAGATCCAGTGGAAGTCACGAACAGCCCGGCAGGGCGGCCACAACTGACCCCCGCGGAGCTTCAGCGCGACAAGCGTTCGAAGCTCCGCTCCCCACCTATTTTTTCAAAATTAATTTGAAGGAATATGTGGGGATTCCGTTGAAATAATTCCCACAAAACTAGTTAGGTTGGAAGCAAAGCGGATTGCTTCTAGCTGGTTTCATCACGGAAAGGAGCACGACGATGCTCATGTACCGGTTGCGCTGGTTGGTTGAACTCCACTTTTCTCTTTGGATCATCAGCTGCATCCTTGTCTCAATGTTCACCGAGTGGAATGCGCCGGCATGGTCAGTGGGATGGCTGCTCACGTGGTCCATCGTTCCGATCGGCATCATCGGGACTCTCGACCTACTCGTCGTCTGCTACTTCGTACGTCAGTTCGAGATGGAGCACCCATGGAGTAAATCATGGAACCTCTACCGAAGGGGCGCTGGATGGGGCAATCTATACCGCCGTGTTCAAGCAGAACGAAAACACAAGACAGCTCTTTGGAAGTTCGAGAAGATGATTCGTGAGGAGTTGGCAGAGACAATTGAATTCCTGCCAGCGATCACAGCGACACGCATCAGGCATCTTCTCGACAACGGGGAACTCCACCATGCCTGGCGCGAGTTGAAAAAACAGTGGAAGAGGCTCGACCAAAAAGACAGCTGGACCGATCGACAGATGAACCGACTCGATCAAGGCGTCAATGAACGCGGGCGGCTGTTGTTGACGCGCGCCAAAGCCCTTGGGATGGAGGAGGTGGCAGTGATGCAACTCTTCCACGACAACGGGGATGACATCGACCGCCTTGCCAGCGTGATCGAAACCATGGAACGTCGCAACACCCTTGCGAAACGAGCAACCGAGCTCGACTGCCTCCATCTCGTGCACGAACACCTCGAACGCGAGGACGAGAAGGGTGCCGAGGATGTGATCACGAAGGTGGAAAAGCTCCTTCGCGACTCCGGAGAGTTCAAGCTGACACGGAAGGTCCCCGAACTCATCGCCAAGGGCAACATCGCCGGCGCAGAAGCCGCGGTGCGTGAGGCGCGAGCCAAGGCAGAGCTGGAGCGCCGATTCCAGTCGTCTGCTGACCGCATACGAGCGCTTGACCCGGGGAAGGCGCAAGACGATCTATGGCGCCAGATGAAAGCGCTCAAGAGGCTCACGTCCGGTACACGGGACTACCGTAAAGCCGAACATGACTTCGAACGAGCCCTCGCCAACGCCGAGCGGTACGGCACCCTCACCGAACCCCCTAACTGACCGCTCTCTCCCGATGCACATGGGGGGTTGAGCAAAAACTCTGATGGACCCGGTCAGTCCATCAATCACCAGTGTTTTAAATAAAAATTTAAGATAGTGGTGATAGGAATGTTCTTTCAAATCCAATTTAGAATTTAAGGTGGGTGCTTGTGTACCCGCAACCGAAACCCCCAACCCAACGGAGAACTGCCATGCTACGTTCGATCTTTCTGGCGCTCTGCGCCACCCTATCCACCGTCGCCTGCGCGACAGCACCCGACAACAAGCCCTCCAAGGAGCGTCAGGAACTGCCCCGCTGGGTCTCGGGCGAACTCATGGTGAACTTCACGAGCGACGAGCCGAGCGTGTTGCTCTGCATCAACAACATCTGCAACG
>CAYWEU010000055.1:0-7095 GCA_964457395.1 uncultured Candidatus Peribacteria bacterium | reverse complement strand
TCGGCAAACGCTTGAATAGGGGCTTTGCTGCCCTGTGCATCCTCTACAAAGCGGATGATCTGTGCGAGCGCAGTTTCACTTCCCACCTTTTCTGCCCTGAACTCAATACTTCCATGTCCGTTCATTGTTGCACCAAACACCCGATCTCCTTCTTTTTTCTCAACAGGGATGCTCTCACCCGTAAGCATGGATTCATCGATGGAGGAAAGCCCCTTCGTCACGACGCCGTCCACGGGTACTTTCTCTCCTGGCCGCACAACAACGATGTCTCCCGCTTGTACTTTCTCAATGGGTACATCCACAGCCTCTCCGTTCCGCAGCACTCTTGCTGTCTTTGCCTGCAATCCAATGAGCTTTGAAATCGCCTCACTCGTCGCACCTTTTGCTCTCGACTCCAGCCACTTCCCGAGAAGTACGAAGGTGATGAGGAAGGACGCGACTTCAAAATAGAGATCATGCACATTTCCGACGATGGTGCCTTCCGTCACGATATGCGCGATGAAGTTGTAGAGGCTATAGAAGTAAGCAGTAGATGTACCAATCGCAATGAGGCTATCCATGTTAAACGTGCCCATTTTGAGGCTGCTCCAGAAGCCTTTGTAGAAGCCTGCCCCAAGCCAAAACTGGACAGGAGTCGCAAGGATCAATGAGACGATACCCATGTAGGGCATCAGAGCTTCATGGAGAGAAGAATCTGGAAAGAACGAGACGATCATGAAGCAGAGCATCGGAAGACTCAGGACAAGCCCGATGAAAAACTTATTGCGATAGCCCGCAATTTCGTCTGCTCGTCGCTTCTTCTCCGCTTCCCGATCCTGCTCATTGGCAAGAATCGCTCCGTAGCCTGCTGCCTTTACGGCACTGATGAGCTTCTGTTCATCGGTCTCTGCAGGATCGAAGCGAATGTGTGCCTTCGCAGCTGCGAAGTTTACGTTCGCTTCCTCTACGCCGGGCGTCTTCTTTAGTTTCCGCGTGATGAGCGCACTGCAACTGGCACAGTGCATGCCCGTAATGGCGAGCGTAGAGCGAGCAGACATGATCGGATGAGTGAAAGGAATTTGGAAAACATGGCAAAGATGGGGAAATTACAAGAGAGGAGCAACTTTGTAGGTATCGCCTAACTCTTCGATTGCGGAGACCCAACGATCTTTGGGAAAATCATCAGAGTGCTTGAGTGTGACTTGCTTCGCGTTTACGTCGACTTCGACGTTCTGAATCTCAGGAAAGTCGCTGCTGACATCTTTGATGAGGTTTGCACAGGCATCGCAGTGAATGCCGGGGATGGAAACAATGGTGGTAGAAGGATTGGTAGGCATAGTGGTAAAAGGAAAAGAATTAGCGACGAGAGAGTCCGACAACGTTGAGGACTTCCGTGATGAATGCTTCTTTATCTTTAGGAGAAGCCAGTTTCTTCTCGGCGCAGGTGTGCAGATGCGATTCGAGAACGGCTGATTGGATGTGCTTCAGGTGACCCTGCATCGCAAGGGCGAGTTCGAGGATTTGTGCGCAGTAGGCATCCTCTTCCACTTCCTTGCGAAGCTTGAGGGTAAGACCTTCCAGTCGCTTGATGGCATCCAGTGTTTTCTTCTTGGCGTCGATTCTCATAGTTTGAAGGGGTAGGGGGTAGGGGTAGATTACCTCCCTTTCACCTCCAGTGTCAAGGAATCAGGAAAAAGAGAGCGATTGTGCCAGTAAGAAGACCAAAGTCCCGAATGCCGATATCGGAAAACCCTGCGATGCTTATCACGCCAAAAAGATGTGCCGCCATGAGCAATGCGCCTGTTTTGCGTACGTTGCGTATCGGCACGAGAATCAACACTGCAAATACTATTTCCGTTACGCCGATTACTGTGAGCCATTGGTTACGTGAGAGTCCGAACATCCCTTCGAAACTCATCGGCATCCACCCGATCCAGAGCATAGGGTGAAGGATTTTTTCGATACCGAACCAACCGAAAACCACAACGAGCCCTACGGTGAAGATGAGGGAAGCGCGCATCGTGGATTTCGGAAGTTTCGGCATGGTCATCGATGGTAAAGAAAAATTAAGGCTCGATGACGATCTGTCCCTTCATATCGGCATGCCCTGAACCGCATTGGATGCTGCAGGCGAAGCTGAATGTCCCCGCACGATCCGTCGGAAGAGGGATATTCACCGTTTTCCCCATGTAGATCGTCTTATTGATGCCGAGATCGGGAACCGAGAAACCATGAGTGCCGCTGACACCGGTGACCTGCAGCGTCACGACTTCACCCTTCTTTGCTTCAATGACATTCGGCGTGAACTTCCAGAGTTCTGCGGTGACGGGGATGACCCTGCCTTGGGGGGCAGTTCTCTCCATGGCTGCAGCGGGATCTGGGATTGTGCTTTGCTGCGGCGGAGAAGTGGGAGTACATGCAGCAAGTCCCAAGACAAGGAGCGGTGAGAAAAGTAGGAGGCGTTTCATGAAAAATGGTGAGAGAGAATTAGAATTGAAGAGCGGCATCGATTGCGGTCTTGAAGGACTGGAATGGCACGGCACCCGAAATCATTGATGATTTCTGCGTCTTGAGATTCACCACGAAACTGCCGGGAGTGCCGTTCACGCCAGCCACTCCACCAGAATTTTGTTCATCCTGCACATGTTTGGCATATTTGCCATCATCAAGACAGTTTTTGAACTTTGTCTCATTCAAGCCGATTTCCTTTGCGAGAGGGACGAGATTATCAAGCGGGAAGCCGGTGCCGTTGGACAGCGTCCTTTCGAGAATGGCGTCATGGTATTTCCAGAAAGCATCGTTACCGCCCAGATCATTGGCGCATTCCGTGGCTTCGGCTTCCTTCTGCGCGTTTGCGTGGAAGCTCAATGGGAAATGGCGGTACACGACTACCACCTTATCGCCGTAGTCTTTGCTGATCTGCGTCATCGTCGGTTCCACGCGCTTGCAGAAGGGGCATTCGAAGTCTGAGTATTCAACGACGGCGACTTGCGCCTTGGTGATATCACCACGGATGTGATCAACCTTCGGATCGATGGGCTGGAGAGGGCCAGCTGCCGGAGTTGGTTGTGGAGCTGCAGCGGGTGTCGGTGTGGCAGCAGAGGGCACTTGCGCGATTTGCTGCGGAGCTGCGCCCGAGGCGAAACTGCCGCCACGCCAAGAGCCAATGCCAAAGCCAACAATGATTCCCATGAGGCCGATGGCAACGACAAACCACGGGTTGGAATTGGAAGCAGAAATAGCTCTAGAGCCTGATTCTTGCCATTGAAGATTAGTCATAAAAAAGCAGGGAAAGTAAAAGAATTAAATAACGTTGAAAGAACCACGTACCATGCCCATCGAGCAGCTGAAAGCGAGTCGACCGGGCATGCTGGGAGCAGTGAAATCAACCTCATTGATGCCGTTGCCGAGTGCCTTTGTGATATTGAGGTCAGGGATAACAATCTGGCTCGTGCAACCGAATGCTCCCGCGCCATCGATAAGCCACTTCACGGGCATGCCCGCTTTGATCGTGAGATTGCTTGGCTCGTAACCGCTGCGCGTCACTTTCATTGCCACTTGCTGCACTCCACCTACGACTGTAGGAGCGGCAGCAGCAGTATCGGCAGCCGAAGGCGGTACCCGAAGGAACGAAGAGAAATTCATCCCCGTAAGGGCAAACCCGCTATTGAGATTCACAAGCGCCAAGATGAAGACGAGCGTGCCAGCGAAGCGCAAAAATAGCCTTGATGTTGTTCCCTTTGCAGTGGAGGCAATCGTGCTGAGACCGAGGAGCGATGGCAGCGTCCCCAAGGCAAAAACGAGCATCGTGAGCGCTCCGGTCATGAAGCTTCCTGACGCGAGCGCGACAAGCTGCAGTGACTGTGTAAAGCCACAGGGCAGGAAGAAGGTAAAGGCACCGAGTGCAAAGGGAGCAGCTGGGTGGTCGCTTTCAGATAGATCGTGAATCCAGTGCGAGAGTCTTTTCGGCGGTCGGATCGGGAAGCTGCCCTTCGGGATGATCTTGAGAATACTGAGAGCTAGATAGAGCATGATAAAAGCGACGAGGATGCTCATATAGCCAGCCATCTTCGGCGAGAGCGTGATTGATTGACCGAGGACGCCCACAAGTCCACCGAGGACGAAGTACGACACGAGACGACCGAGATTGAAATGCAGCAATGGTTTGAACTTCTGCCACGAGGTCTCTGCTTGGTGCAGTTCATTATGTTTTGCTGCAAGGGAAATAAGGAGTCCGCCTGTCACCGCAAGGCAACTGCTCGCACCGGCAACAAGGCCGATAACGAAGAGTCCGCCGAGTGACAGCGCACCGGAAGTCGACGGAGCCAGCGATACAATGTCGAATGCCTGCAGGAGCTTATAGATCGCAAAAATGATCAGAAGTGCCCCACCGATCTCAAGCCACTTCTGAGAAGCAGGCTCTACTCCCTGCGGCAGTTCATCGGGACGCCGGAGATAGAAACCAGCATCGGATACCGCTTGTTTGAGCGCAATCCAATCAGGTTCAGACGTGTAGTGGACGCGAGCCGTGCCACGATGGTGATGGACACTGACGCTCTTCACGCCCTCTACTTCTTTCAATGCGTTCTTGATGACGTGCTCGGAATTCTTGCCTGTCAGTCCGTCGATCATCACGTCCAGAATGCCAGGCTGCTCATGCGCAACTTCCTGCTCTCCATCCTCTGCAAGCCTGTACCCCGCCTCCTTAATAGTTGTTTCGATCTTTTCTCCATCAGGCAAATGATCGGCATCGGCTGTGATTTGGGCAACTCCTGTGCGGTGATCGACGTCGACGGCGCAAACCCCAGGAACGGCCTTCAGCTTCCGCTCAAGGAGAATTTCACAGCTGCTACAGGTCATCCCCGCGATGCGGAGCTCTGCGCAGCGTTCATTGGTGGATTCGTTCGCCATAGACGTATAGGAAATTAGATAAAAGGAAACACAGGAAAGGATTCCAGCATACTGAACGTGAATTGGTTTTTACAGTCTCAGAACCATCGTGCCCACGGTTGCGAGCAGCGATGAATTTTTGGGCGGCGAAGTATTGAGGGCGAGTCCAATTGTGTCTGAAGAGATGAAAGTGCTAGTCGGAAGTGCGACACTGATATCTGGCAGTTGTTGGGTGTTGCTGGAAGCGAAGGCAGAGGCAGTGGGGATACGAGATGAAAGACAATGACCGTTGCAGTTACCCTGCATAGAAGACGGTCCAGATTGTCCTTGCTGCATGTGTAAGCAGTCCTTGCAATGTGCAGGTGACATTAACCCAGCAGGAGCAGGCGTCATGACTATTATTTCCTCATCTGGTTGTGTGTATGGCATTGCCATTGCCGATGCCATCGGCATGAAGCAGAAGCTGCCAACGAGAACATGTGTGAGAAACCCGACAGTTGCAATGATCTTCATACTCATTTGACGACAGTATAGAGGTCTATTTGAATCTGGGAAATGCCATTGCACAGAAGAGGTCTTCTGCGACATCGGCTTATTACACCCGAATCGGTTGCATCACGGCATGGTTCAAGACGCTTGCCAGAGCGGCAGGTCGTGCCGAGGAAGAGCGGATCGGTCTCCTTCAGTCCCGATTGCGCTTTCAACTCCTACGTCAACCGCTGCCGTGCCAATATGATAAGTAACAAGACGAGCTGCAGCCCTATAAGCGTGAGATACGCTATATCGCGTCTGCTGCTCGGTAAGCGGAATTTCCAACGCGTCCCTGAGATGAATCGAGTGAAGTCGGGAATATTCTTGGCATGCGCGGCAAGAGCCGCAACGTATGCGCCCGAGACCTCTGAGCCCGGACTGGATGCCGCAAGCGACACACCTCGGATCTCCTTCTCGTCGGGCAATTTGACGCTTGCACTCAAGGCGGCGGTCAGCTCTTCGTCACCCAGAACAAGAACGTCGGCAATGGGCAACGCAGATGAGCGATACTCAGCCAGGAAATCCGTACATGCTTGCAGTCGCTGCGCAGCGGTGCAATCGCTTGGCAGTTCCATCTCATCCACGCAACGATTGCCGGCGAACAGCGCGATACCGTGCGGCTCGATTTCTCGGTTAACCAGCAACGTCACGACATCGCGCTGGACGTGCTGCTGCGCGGCGTGATGCAGTGCCAGAGCGAACGTCGTGACACGCGTCGGTGTAAGGTTCGCTTCGACGAAGGCATTCGTGAGTTCTTGCAGCACTTCGGTCCGCACGGCGCAGAGTATGCTCAGTAGTTCATCGTGACCGCCCTTGACCGAGGTAGAGACAGCGGTCAGTGTGCCCGGATCTTCCGGAAACGCTTTGCCGAGCAACAGGTCCAGGTCTGTTTGGCCGTGAGGAACGTCTCCCTGCACCCATGCAACGTACGTCACAGAAGACGGCAACAGGAGTACGACGCTGATTTCTTCTATTTCCTGTGGCAGCAACGCGGACCGGGCCTCGCGAATCGCTCCGACGAACGCCGCCGTATCGCGGACGATGCCGCCTTGCACCGTACCCGTGGGCAGTGAACACACATGCTTGTTTTTGAACGTGCGATCTTCGACGAGCACAGCAGTCAGTGACGTGTCGGTGTAGTGGACACCGATGACTTGCCTGTGGAACAGCGTAGCGAGAAATGAAAGCATGAGAGACAAGTTAGCTGATATTGCCCGTAATCTTGTAAATCGGAAGAATGATGGCAGACACGGTCCAACCGACGATGACTCCCATGACAGCCAGCACGAGCGGTTCCATGACCGTCGTCAGCGTCTTGACGGCGTACCCGACCTCGGTTTCGTAATAGTCGGCCAGGTAGTCCAGTGTATCGGCAAGCATACCCGTCTCTTCGCCGATTTCCATGAGCATGATGGACATGGGAGGAAAGAGACCCTTGGACGCTCGCAAGCTTTCGGTGAGTTTGTGGCCGGTTTCGATGGACACCGCCGCCTGCAAAAGCGCCTTGCGGAAGATTCGGTTGTTGATCGCATTGGATGACGAGCGGATGGCGTCTTGGATGGGGATGCCGTTGCGCAGCAACGTGCTGAGCGTGCGGGCAAACTGCGAGACCGCGGCATTGCGGATGACGCCCTTGATGGCCGGAGTATGGAGCAGTATGCGGTGGATCGTCGGTTTGACCCGCTGCATCCGCAA
>CAYWEU010000054.1:0-9826 GCA_964457395.1 uncultured Candidatus Peribacteria bacterium | reverse complement strand
GGGCCGCAGAGTGTGTACGAAAAGGGCAGTCCGCAGGCTGACCCTGCCATACTCACACTTGGCATTCCGGTACTCGGACTGTGCTACGGCCACCAGTGGATCGCGCATGTCATGGGCGGCAAGGTCGAGCCGGGAAAGGTGAAAGAATACGGTTCGGTCCAGGTGACCATCGCCGATCGCACGCACCCGTTGTTTGCGGGATTACCCGAGGCATTCACGGTGTGGATGTCGCATGGGGACGAAGTAACGGAGTTACCGCCAGGGTTCACTCACGCTGCATCGACCAAAGTTTGTGCGAACGCGGCGATGACCAACATGGCGCACAGAATTTTCGGCGTCCAGTTTCATATAGAGGTCACGCACACACAGCACGGTATCGACATCCTCAAGCGCTTCTGTGACTTCTGCCAACCGGCCGAGTGGTCGGTCAGCAGCTACAAAAAATTGATCACAGAGCAGATACGCCGAGAAGTCGGGGATAAGAACGTCTTCATGCTCGTCTCGGGTGGTGTCGATTCAACCGTCGCATTCACGCTGCTCAACGAGGTACTCGGTCCGGACCGCGTGCAGGGCTTGCTGGTGGATACCGGCCTGATGCGCAAAGACGAAGTGCGCAAGATCAAAGACGCGATGACCGAACTGGGCATCGACAACTTGCACATCGAAGATGCGTCTGAAGAATTTTTCGCCAATCTTCGGGAGGTCTACGAGCCCGAGGCAAAGCGCAACGTCATTGGCGACACGTTCCTCGCCGTGCAAAAACGTGTGAGCGAACAGATGGGTTTTGGTCACAAAGACGGTTGGATGCTCGGCCAGGGGACTATCTACCCCGATACTATCGAAACCGGTGGCACGCAGCATGCCGACCACATCAAGACGCACCACAACCGCGTGGATGCAGTACAGAAGATGATCGAGCAGGGGCTGGTCGTCGAACCGCTCAAAGAACTCTACAAGGACGAAGTGCGCATGCTCGGCGAAGAGCTGGGACTGCCCCATGACCTCGTCTGGCGGCACCCCTTTCCGGGTCCCGGACTGGGTGTGCGTATCTTATGTTGCAAAGAAGCCTTTCCCACCGACGATGTGTTGTTGGAGCTAGAACACCCGCATGTCATTTTGCCCGTCAAATCTGTCGGCGTGCAGGGTGACGGCCGCACGTACCGGCACGCGCTGGCGCTGTATTCCACCACTCCCGATAGTCCGAGCGACGCCGAGTATGCGCTTGCTAGCGATATTCCTAACGCCAATCGTTCTATCAGCCGAGTGCTGCTGTGCACCTCGATATCGCTGCGCGAGTCTTTGCAGTGCACTCCAGGGTATCTGACTCGCACACTTGCAGACTTGTTGCGCGAAGCCGATGCCATCGTCGATGATGTGATGCGAAACGAAAATCTCTACCAGCACATCTGGCAGTTTCCGGTCGTGCTGATCCCGGTCGGTACCCGGCCGGGCGGCAGGTCCATCGTGTTACGGCCGATTAATTCGCACGATGCCATGACCGCCAACGCGGCACGGTTACCCACAACGGCGCTTGCAGCCATGACAAAGCAGCTCATGAAACTGCAGGGCATCGATGCGGTGTATTTGGACTTAACGAACAAACCTCCCGCGACCATCGAGTGGGAGTAAAAGTCGTTCAGCTGGATTTCGGGATGCATCACTATACTTTCCGGCTTTATAGCCTCGTCTACGTTTATGTGGTTCATCGAAAATATCGCGCTATCCTTCGGACCACGTTTTTCCGCGCTGATATGATTACACATAGTGCGAATACGGTTATATGTGGCGACGGACAGCCAGTTGAAAATTTCTCCTCTTTTGTCACTTTCTGTTGTGATTCCGATCAATCGTGCGTATACTATTTCCTCCATGTCAGTCCAGCCCATCGCCGCTGATGAGCTCCAAGAGTTGGTCAGCAAGGCCCAAGGAGGAAATACCGAGGCGTTCGGGCGCATTTATGATGCTTTTTTAACTCCCGTGTACCGCTATGTCGTGTTCCGGTTCCCGGAGGATTTGGCGGAGGATTTAGTCGCGGAGATTTTCGTGAAAGCGTGGGAGAAGCTGCATACGTACCGTCTGATGGCCGGTGTGCCGTTTGCGGCCTGGCTGTTTCGCATCGCGCGGCATGCGGTTGTGGACGCGTATCGCGCGCAGCGCGGGTTCGAAGAATTATCCGAGGATCTTCCGGACGAAAACCGGTCAAATGACCCGCGCGAGGTCGCGCAGCGAGCGATGACGGTTGTCATGGTTCGTGGAGCGCTCAACAAGCTTCCGCGTCTCTACAGAGAAATCTTGCTGATGCATTACGTCTCCGAATTGTCCCACGCAGAAGTCGCGCGTTCGTTGCGAGTGACCGAGGGGTATGTCCGTATCCTTAAATTCCGTGCGTTGAAGAAATTGGAAATGATATTGCCCAAAGAGTCGACTTTTTCGTCAACAGCGCCGCAAACCAAACGCATTTTGGTGTAACAAAAAGCCGGTTTTTCCGTTATAGACTGTGTAAAGTCCATGTTTGATCCACTCTCGATCCAACGGCTCGCGCGTCAGCTTTCGCCTGACAAACACTTGCATGCACGCGTGCTTGCAAGAATTCGCCGAACTATCGAGCCTGCGCACTTGCTGGATGCCGTTTCTACAGTGGAACCGTCACCTGCACTGCGATCCGTGCTCAAGCAGCGTGTGTTGCAGACCATTCACCAGGGAAGTCAGGAGTTGTTGCCCAGTCTGGCCGGTGCGGTCCAAGTTTCTCCCGTCAGTCGACTTCGCATAAAAGAGGCTGTGCTTCGGCGTTTGGAGGTACCGCATGTCCGTTGGATGCCTTCGTTCCTCAAATGGACAGCCGCATTCGCCGCATTTCTTATGGGAGTGCAATCTTTGCCTCTGGTTTTCTTGGCTCCGGTACTCCAGGCCGAGACCAGCGTGCAAATTATTGCAAGCGGCGAGGTGTCCGTGACGGTCGGCGGTATCCAGAACAGTGTCAACGTGACCAGTTTTCTCAAAGGTCCTGCGGTCATCCGCACCGGTAACTCGCAGGCGACGGTCATTTTCAATGACGATGGTGTCGTTCGCCTGTCCGCCAATACGACGGTGCGTATCCACGACATCGGCGACCGGCCTCATTTTGCTTCGCAGCACCCAACACTGACGCTCGTAAAGGGTCAACTGTGGGCTCTTGGGACGATCCCGACGGCCTTTCTGCCCATTTCCATTGCAACGTCGCAAGGCGTTGCGTCGGTCAATGCAGGCAGTCTGAGTGTGACCGATGACGGCAGGAACGTCACCCTTGCAGTCTATGATCGCGGTGCCAGTTTCCGATCGACAAAGAAAGAACTATTCTTGGTAACAGGTGAAAGTCTCTCGGCGAGAGGTGGATCGATTGCCAGCAGCCATGTGCCTGCATCGGGCTTCTTGCAGCCGTGGGTCAGCGTGAACCTGGACATGGACGCCGCGCACCGTTTCCAAATCGGACAGTTGCAAAAAGAGCGACGCGAGAAAATGGCGGGCATCTTGCCTGATTCTTCGTTCTATCTTGCCAAGCGTCTCGCAGAAGAGGTTGATGTTATCTTCACGCTCGACAAGGACTCCAAAGTCGAGAAGCGTGTCCGCCAGGCAGATACACGCCTTAACGAGGCGATCGCATTGCTACAAAAAGGACAGGACGAGCAAGCCGAAAAGCCGCTCAGTGAGTACAAAGAATCACTGGTCGCTGTCGCCGGAAGCGGGGACAGCATCGCTCGTTTTCTCATCCAGAAACAAATAGAGGACGCGACTTCGTCGATTGCCGTTGCAGTCGCCGAGGATGATCATTTTCAGCCCCTGCAGCAGACTGTTGCGGACGTCAGCGCGTCTATGCCGGAAAGCGAGGGCTCCAATGCCGTCAAACAACAAATGCTCATCACAACGCTCGTCGATATGAACCAGTCGCTGCTGCTTTCTGCAGATCCCGCATCGGTAGTCCAGCGCTACGATGCCATCCGACCTCAACTGCAGAAGATTTTGACTGATGACGGTCCGCAGTTCTTATTGCTCAAGAAAGAGGTTTCTTCGTTGCTCAGCTCGATTGCCATCAAGTTCGACGTCGCGGCCGCGCAGTCCGCCGATGTGCAGATCGTTGCTATTCGCACAGAGCTCGAGCCGTATTTGCCGACACAAGAGCAGCCGGTAGGAGAAACCGACGAAGAGATCGAGGCTGACGTGAAACAAGGCTTCGATTCCATTTTCCGCCTCAGCTTGGCCTCGAGCAGGTACAACGAGACCATCCGCGTGATGGACGGCTGGAGGGCTGATCAAAACCGCGGCAAGAAGCTGCGCTTACTGCATGATATGCTGCCAGACGGTTTGGCAGGGTATGTACGCACCGAGATCAGAGAAGCCGGTCGTGCATTGAATGCCGATGCGGACTTCCAGCTGTAAGTACTACAGAGACTCGAAATGCCTCCGCATTGACGGACATTATTTTCCCGCGTACATTTTCGGCTCACTATGTACACGATCACCGAACTCAAACCGGGGCGAGCCATTACCATAGACGGTGAGCCGTACCTCATCCTCACTGCTGACTTTGGACGCAAGAGTCAGTCAAAGGCCAACATGCAAACGAAGCTGAAAAACCTCAAGAGCGGTTCTATCATTGCCAAGAACTTCCAGGGCAGCGAGAAGATCGAGCCGGCAGAGGTGGGGTATCGTCATGTCCAGTATTTGTATGCCAACCAGGGTCAGCGGGCGTTTATGGACCTGGAAACATACGATCAGTTCGAACTTTCGGACGAGTCGCTGGGCGACACCGTCAGCTACTTGGTCGACGGCATGGAAGTCGACGCGCTCACCTACGATGGCAACCCCATCGGCATCAAGTTGCCTGCTACGGTCATCCTGACAGTGGTCGAAACATCACCCGGTTTGCGTGGCGACACAGCCACCGGCGGCAACAAGCCTGCAAAACTCAGCAGTGGTGTGACGATCAACGTTCCGTTGTTCGTGAACGAAGGAGAGAAGATTAAGGTCAATACCGAGAGAGGGGAGTACGTGGAGAGAGCGTAGTTCTACATTTTCCTCTTCAGCATTTCGTTCACCATCCCCGGGTTCGCTTTTCCTTTACTCTGTTTCATCACCCAGCCCACCAGGGCGCCCAGTGCGGCTGTTTTTCCGGCTTTGTAGTCGGCGATAGCTGCGGGGTTGGCGGCGATGGCATCCATGACCAGTGTTTCCAGAGACCCAGTATCCGAGTCCTGTTGCAGTCCTTCTGCTTCGATGATTATGGCAGCGGATTTTCCTGATGTGATCATCTTCTCCAGCACGTCTTTTCCGGCGTTTACGCTGATCTTGTCACTCTGGATGGCATCAGCCAGCTCGAGCATGGCAGCGATGCTCGGTGCCTGGGCCAGCGTTTTGTCCTGTGCCTTGAGAAAACCGGTCAACTGGGTGAGCACGAGCGACGAGGCGCGTTTTGCGTCACGTGTCTTCTGCTGGATCGCGTCGAATATCTCCCGTAGCTGCGGCTGATCGACCAGCATGGATGCCTCGGCATCAGTAAGGCCCATACTCACGTACCCTTGCTTCATTTCGGATGGCAACTTGGCAATACCGGACGCGACTGCATCGATGAAGGCTTTCTCGAAGACCATGGGTGGGATATCTGGTTCCGGGAAGTAGCGGTAGTCGGCCGCTGATTCTTTTTCGCGCAGCACGACGGTTTTTTCTTCGTCATCCTGCCACCCTACCGTTACTTCTCCAGTCGGTGCCTTGCCTTCTTGCCAAAGCTTGCGCAGCACGCGTTCTTGGTATTGCAGTGCTTTCTCCAGAGACTTAAATGAGTTGAGGTTTTTAATCTCCACGCGTGGGTAGAGCTTGTCTTCGCCTTTTGGTCGTAGAGAAATCGATGCGTCGAAACGCATCATGCCCTTGTACATATCAGCCTCACTGGAGCCGACGGCGATGAGCACGCGCCGCAATTCCTGCGCAAAGGCACTGGCTTGCTCTGCCGAACGCAGGTCTGGATCTGTCACTATTTCGACGAGTGGCGTGCCGGCGCGGTTGTAGTCGCAGTACGATTTGCCTGCCTTGTGCATGAGTTTGCCTGCATCGTTTTCCATGTGCAGCCGGTGTATGCGGCACGAGAACGAGCCTGTGGAGCGGCCCGATGCATCGGCAGTGGAAAACACGATGGACCCGTGTGAGGCTATGGGAAACTTATACTGCGAGATTTGGTACCCGCATGGTAAGTCCGGGTAGAAGTAGTTTTTTCGGTCGAAGTGGCTGTGCGTATTGATGGTGCACTTGAGCGCTTTGGATGCACGAATGGCCTTCTCTATCACCGCCCGGTTTGGCACTGGCAGCGTTCCCGGGTGACCCATGCAGACGGGGCAGACAGTGGTATTTGGCGGCTTGTTCCAGGCGTCGTTGTCGCACGAGCAGAACATCTTGGTCTTCGTGCTCAGTTGTGCGTGGACCTCCAGGCCAATGATGGCCTCTAGTTCGGGCATTGTAAGTCAGAGCGTAGCCGCTTTACTGCGTATTCTCAAACGTTCTGAATAATGAAAAAGTGAGATGTTTGACTTCTGGTAATCTTTGAGATTATATACGAGTATGGTCAATCAGGCAAGCAACAGCACAATCGACAATGTCGATCATCAATCATCAGTACTGCCTCCATGGGAAGGGGATGGAAAAGACGTTTACTTGCATTACGTTCACACTGGTGATCAGGATGCCTTTTCGGCTATAAAGGAAAAATATTATGTGCCGATGCTTCACATAGCGTTGTCATATACTTGCGAGGACTGGCATTCCGCCGAAGACATTGTTCAGGAAGCAATGTTGAGAACAGCAATGCATGGCTCACAGTACAACCCGTCACAATCATTCAAAACCTGGTTGTTTGCTATTACACGACACGCAGCAGTCGATGAGTGCCGTCGAAAAAAAAGAAGAAAAATATTTCCTTGCTCACTATCAACATCCAGTCCTGATGATCCTGTTGGCATTGCAGGAGTGCTTGATCATCGTGATAGCTTAGCAGAAATAGATAGTGCTGATTCAGTATCTTTTCTTAGAGAGAAAATTCAAGCAGTTTTAGGAACAGTTCCCGCTCGAATTGCTAAGCCAACATTGCTAAGAATCAGTGGATTAACCGAGCAAGAAATTTCGAATGAGATGAGGGTTCCGCTTGGAACTGTGAAAACTAGGTTGCGGTTTGTTCGTTTGAAGATTGCAGAGAAATTGGCCAGTGACATGAAGCAATCGGCGTAACGTTACATTATTTCATCTCATAGGCGATCCTGTTCATCATTATTCATTTCCGATAATCCACAATCAATACCCCGTCCAGGTGATCCACTTCGTGCTGTACCACGCGCGCGTCCCAGCCCGAGAGCTTGCGTTCGATAGATTTGCCGCTCGTATCGTCGTAACGAAGAAGGATTTCGATGGAGCGAGGCACCTGCACCCACACGTCGGGCAGGCTGAGACAGCCTTCTTCGTGCGTGTCCTGCTCGTCGCTTTTCCAAGAAATCTTGGGGTTGATCAGCGGCGTCAGCTTGCGCTGGATCGTCGCGATGCACACTCTGTGACTGCTGCCCACTTGCGGCGCTGCGATGCCGGCTCCCTTGGCTGCGATGGTTGTTTCTCTCATATCCTCAATAAGCTTTAAGATTTGCTTGGTAACTTTGGGGATCTTTTTGGTTTTTGCGCGCAGAATTGGGGTATATTCGCCGGTGAGTATGGGCAAGAGGGCCATGTGTGTATTGTAAGGTATGTATGGGAGGTAAGGTAGGTGCAGTCTACTTCTTACTCATCATCTGAATACCCGCTCTCTTCCGTAACTCATCGATCGACCGTATGCCCCACTTCTCGGTCATCGCGAGAAATGCGTTGGCTGTGAGCAGTACATCGGGCAACGCGCGATGGCGGTTCTCCGGGAACGTCAGGTTTAGTCTCCGGCTCAGGGCATCGAGGTTATGATAAAACTCATTCGGGAAGACCGATTGGCTCAGCTTCATGGTGCACAAGCACTCGGGCAGTTCCACGTACCCCCAGCAAAATTCTTTCTCGGATTGCAAAAAGCTCACATCGAACGCCGCGTTGTGTGCGACGAGCAGCGAATCCGAGGCGAACTCCAGAAACTTCGGCAATACCTGGTCGATGGTCGGAGCCCCGCGCACGTCGTCGTCACTGATCTTGTTCACTTGCCTGGCTTCCCATGGGATGAGTCGCTCGGGGTTGACCAGCGACACGAAGGACTTCGATTCGTCGGTCACGCCATTTTCGATGCGAATGCCCGCAATTTCGACGATCTTGTGGCCTCTTCGTGGGTCCAAGCCTGTCGTTTCCACGTCGAAGACGGTAATGGGCGGCAGCAAGTACATGGGGTCAGGAGAGTACGATCAGTACGTTGGGTTTTGCAAGTGACTTTCTTCTCCTACTATATCCTCATGCATCGTCTTACGGTTGACTCGGTTCTTCGGACTCTGAAACGTGCGTATCCTAATGCCAAGTGCAGTCTCGACTGGACGACGCCGTTGGAACTGCTCATCGCCACCATGCTCTCGGCGCAGTGCACGGACAAGCGCGTGAACATCGTCACCAAGACACTCTTTGCCACGTATAAAAAACCGCAAGATTACTTGCGCGTTCCGATAGCGGAATTGGCCGCGGATATTCGCTCGTGCGGGCACTTCAACACCAAGACCAGAGCCATACGCGAGACCTGCCAGACATTGCTCGATCGGTTCGATGGACATGTGCCCAAGACGATGGAAGAGATGATCACGTTGCGCGGAGTCGGTCGCAAGACCGCCTCGGTGGTTCTCTCGACGGCTTTTGGCATCGAGGAGGGGATTCCGGTGGATACGCACTGCATCCGGCTCAGTCGCAGGCTCGGACTGACACGGCAGAAGCAGCAGACGAAGATCGAGATTGACCTCATGCGCAAGACTCCGCGCAACGATTGGTCGATGTTGTCGCACGTGCTCGTCGCGCACGGCAGGGCTGTGTGCATTGCACGAAACAGACAGTGCGAGAAGTGCGTGTTCAAAATTGATTGTCCGTCGTCGACGGTGATGGGTAGGAGCGATAAGGCTTGAAAGAGTGGCAGGAGGGGAAAGAGCGAGAAGAGTGGAAGGAATTGTGGTACATTTATCTCATGATGAGACAACTCTTTGGAATTTTTCTCTGCTCCGCGCTTCTTGCCTCATGTGGAGGGGATGCATCGAAAACTCTTATGGAAACCGGCAGCACCGTCGATGCAGCACCCAAAACGTTCTCTATGGTGCGCAATGTGCGCGGAGGCGTCTACACTCGGAAAGAAGTGTCCGATGTTCCAAAGGGCCGTCTCCTGTTGCTCTTCGGCCTTTCGGATGATCCCTTCACAAAGATGACAGATCGCATGCTGCGCACACTGTATGCTTCTGGCTCCATTGCCATTACCAATTCCACGTACTACATCGATTACACTCAAGCACAGGCCCTGCGTCTGCGCCATGCAGTCGTGACGTACGACACGCTCGTGCTGCTCGACGAAGACGGACAAGCCATCAAGAGCATCGTGCATCCCAGCCAGGCCGAAGCGCTTAAGCTCCTTCGTTGAAGCGGAAGATCCGCGATCTTCCGCTGCGGGGAAACAATATTAAAAATCATACGCCTCCTCGCCGTGCAGTGCACGGTCCAGGCCGTCTTGTTCTTCTTGCGGTTCAACACTGAGGTTCATGAATAGCTTGAGCACACGCAAGATGATGAACGTCATGACGAAACCAAAGGCCATCGCCAGTCCTGTGCCGTAAAGGTTTGCAAAGAATTGATCTGCGTTGCCTTCCAACAAGCCCGAGAAACC
>CAYWEU010000053.1:0-2153 GCA_964457395.1 uncultured Candidatus Peribacteria bacterium | reverse complement strand
ATCGCCGCTTCGTAGTTTGTACTGCGGACTGCGCGAATGCTCAAAAAGTCCTTCAGCGACATGCGTCCAAACTCCACATCGAGCTGGCTGACATTGACGCCGTTCAAGTAATACACGGGTGGCTTGCCTCTTTCGAAAATTCCAAATTCTCCTTTCGAATGAATAAAGACTTCGGGTGCGAGCGGTTCGGTAGTGAACGAGAACTCAAGTGGTGTGCCTAGCTGTTGTCCGTGCACGTCTGTCAGTGTTGGCTTGAGTGTCACGGTATACTTCGTACTCGGTTTGACTATCAAGTACGTGCTCACCTCTTTCTTGCTGTTCCAATCTGCAAGTCCCAACTCTAGGTCTTTCCAGTTTTCTATGGCGGGAGAGATAGTCATATGCCTCTTTATTGTTGTCTCATCCATGGGGTTGTTAAACGCAATATCTAAGCGTCCATCGGCATACCCGTGACGGATGATCTTCAGCTTGCCGACAGTCTCGAACGTTGAGGAGAACTGGTCAGCGCTTCCAAGATCGCCTTCCAGCCCACGGACGCCAGGCGACACGCGTGCCTCGTACGCCGACTCAAACTGCAGCGGTTCTGCAGGAATTGCAACGATGAGTGTTTTGTCCGTGAACTTCTTGCCGTCTTCTTCGCCCATACCGTAGACGACCGACTTGAACGCAAGAGACTTCGTGCTCACTGCCCCGGACTGCGTTGAGTTTTTTGGGCCGCCTTTTTCCTGCTTTGTCAGAACAATGTGCTCCTTTGCGGATGTAAGATTAATTGGTTGATTGAAGCGCAGTACGATTTCGGTTTTTGGTCCCGAAGTGTTGGTTCCACCGCTCGGTTCCATGCTGTCGAGGCTCGGACGCAGAGTCTCGAAACTCCAACTGAAATCTTTCTCGGTTTTCTCGCCGCCAGTTGTCTGTATTCCCGGTGCAATGTTCACAGTGAACGTGGTCGACAGCGCCAGCGGCTTGTCCGGCAAGAACTCCACAGTCGTCGTGCCGAGCCACCGCCAGCGACCGGCAACTGCCGGAGAAATGGTCACCGGCCAGTTTGCCAGTTTCCTGTTCGCGTTCTCGCCTTGTACTTGCGACAAAGGCACCATCGGACGGTCGAAGATCAGTGCGATTTTGGTCGCTGGTGGAACGTCTTTTGCGTCCATCGCGGGCACATGCGTGCTCAGCGCCGGAGCTCCGGTGACAGTAAAGGAGAAGTCCAAATCTCGTCCGAGGGGGGTCCCTCCAGCGGTCAGTACTTTGCCGCTCAAGTGAAATTCGTACGTTGTATCGGCCTGCCAACGCTGCGTGGGTTTGTACACAAGTGTTTCATCTTCCCAGCGGCTGTCCGCTTGCAGTCCATCCGGCACGACCATGAGTTCAGAAACGCTGTCGTGGTTCATCTGCTCCGGGAATTGCAAACGCATTTCTCCTAGTGCAGACACTTTCTGATTGAACAGAAAATCGCCACTGTGCTTGGTCATCTGATAGTACAGCGTGCTCCCGATCGCAATGGCGATGATGACGACCGTAACGACCGCTGCAATCGCATTTCTCGACAGCGAATGCGCGCTTGAACGGAATGATCCTTTTGCATGCTCTGAGGCCTTCATGTGGGGTGAGGAAGTGGGATGCTCGCGATACTACCAATAATGTCTTCTTCACGATACCCATTGATGTTCTACTACTGTTCCATAGAATATTGTGAATGTCACTGCCTATTCTTCTTCTCCTTGGTATACTCCGTTCGCTTTTTGATTCTTTCCGTTTCATCCACCATGGTTCAAGAGAAGCAGAATATTTGGTTCGCGGTTTCTATGGGTCTTGCAGGTATTATCGTTGGTTTTGGATTCGCGACGATCATGAATACGCAGGCTCCTGCCCAGAATCCACAAGCCGGCCAACAAGCGATTAACCCGCCAAATGCGCCAGATGCCGCGCCGCAGGCTGCGGCCGATGTTGCTCCGATCGACGCAGAAAGAGATCACATTCGGGGCAACCCCAATGCCAAGATCGCCGTCATCGAATACTCAGATTTCGAGTGCCCGTACTGTCATCGCGTTCATCCTACGTATAAGCAACTAGTGCAAGATTACGGTGACAAAATCATGTGGGTCTACAGACATTTTCCGCTTGAGCAAATTCACCCCAAGGCCTTTCCCGCT
>CAYWEU010000052.1:0-3216 GCA_964457395.1 uncultured Candidatus Peribacteria bacterium | reverse complement strand
CAGGGTCAAAACTAATTTCGATCGCCTCCGCATGGCCTGTGACTCCCGTACAGACCTGCTCGTAGCTGGGATTCTTTGAGTGACCGCCGGCATAGCCGACTCTTGTCGAGACGACCCCTTCCAGCTCTCCGAAGAACTTTTCCATGCCCCAGAAACACCCGCCGGCAAATGTCGCTTTTTGATTTCGCCCTTCCGTCATTTCCGCCCCCACGACCCCCGCCAATGCGTTCGAAAAAATAAACAAAACTGCCACACACAAAATCTTGGAACAAACATCGTTGAAATCAGAGGATTTCGATCACGTGGTCTTCCGTATGCCCAACGGAAAATTTCCGCAACAGATAGCAAAGAAGATTGGCTTTACCGACACGCAGCTGGAGACCGGATTCATCGTGCCAACCATCGGCAATACCTACAGCGCGTGTTCGCTGCTTGGGCTCGCCTCGGTGTTGCAACTGGCCAAGAAAGACCAGCGCGTTCTGGTGGTGTCGTACGGTTCGGGAGCAGGGTCCGATGCATTTGTTCTGACAATGCTGCAAGACGGCAAGCCGCTGAAAACAAATCAAACGCAGCGGCAGAAACACATCTCGTACGCGGAATATGCACGGCAAACCAAGGCATTTGCTTGATACGACAGAATATAGTCTAGAGCCACTCTTTTCTGCTACACTCCCTCAGTCTATGAAAGAAACAGTGTACCTCCTGGGCGGAGGCCAAACGCGCTTTGGCGAGTTGTGGGATAAATCTCTGGCGCAGTTGATTCGCGAAGCGGTGGATGCCGCCATGCACAATACGCAGGTGTTGCCGACCGATATCGACTACATCGTCATCGGCAACATGGTTAGCGGAGAGACGGCAAGCCAAGCACACTTGGGCACGTTTGCGAGCAGCCTGCTGCCGCACCACCCCCCGGCACTGCGCGTCGAAGCGGCATGCGCGTCCGGCGGAGTCGCGGTGCACACTGCATGCGCGCTCATCGAGAGCGGACGGGCGCAGACAGTGATGGTCATCGGCGCAGAAAAACTGACGGATGTTGCAGGAGAAACAGTGACAAAAGCCCTCATGCATGCCGCCGATGCCGAGAAAGACATGCCGTGTGGGCTCACCTTCCCGGGAATATTTGCCCTGTCGACCCAGGCCTACATGCACCGGTACAACCTGACGCGCGAACGACTAAGTCTGGTGTCCGCCTGCTCGCACAGAGCAGCTGTCAAAAACCCCTACGCACAGTTTCGGCGCGAGATCTCGGCACAAGCCATCTCCAAGAGCGCTCCGGTCGCCGACCCGCTGCGCCTGCTCGACTGCTCGCCGATTTCCGACGGCGCGGCAGCGATCATCGTGTCCTCAACTAAGCAGAGCAACGTGCGCTTTGCGGCATCGCAACTTGCCAACGACTACCTCAGTCTTGCCGATCGCGAAAGCCTCACCTCTTTCGCAAGCACGAAAAACGCGTTCGCACACGCGCTACGCGAGTCTGGCTGGAACCGCAACGACATCGACGTCGCTGAACTGCACGACTGTTTTTCCATCGCATCGATCATCCACCTCGAAGACTGCGGCTTCTGCGCGGAAGGCGACGGCATTCGGCTCTTCGAGCAAGGCGATGCCGATGCATCGGGCTCGTTGCCCATCAACCCTAGCGGCGGACTCAAAGCCTGCGGCCACCCCATCGGCGCGACCGGCGTCAAGCAAGTGCTCGACGTCTGGAAACAGTTGACCGGCACTGCCCCAAATCCCGTGAAAAACGCCAAGCGCGGCCTGGCACAAAACCTCGGAGGCGTCGGCGCCACTTGTACCATTCATTTATTGGAATCGATTTCGTAATTTTCCATTGTACATTTTCAATTGTTCATTTCGTTCATGTCCATCCCTGCTCTCCATCGCCGCATCAAGCAGCTCGCTTCCAAGCCATTGCAAGGCGGTACACTGCTCAGTTTCACCATCATCAGACACCCGCCCGAAGGCTTTGGCGCACAGCCGTATTTCGTCGGGCTCATCGAGTTGCAGGACAAGACCAAGGTCTGCGCGCAGCTGATCACCGACGCTGCTCCAACTATCGGCATGAGTGTCATGCCACGTATGCGACGTATCCGCACGCTCGACAACGGGCTGCATGTGAATGACCTAAAGTACGAAGTCGTGGTGCCCATAGCCGAGCCGATACTCAACATCCGTGCGTATGTCCTGGCAGTCAGCGGTCCCGCGGGTGTGGGCAAGAGCACGGTGACACAGTCGTTGCTGACGTTATTCCATGCCTACAGCGAGCAAGTCCCCGCGTACATCACTCGCAAGCGTCGCAAAGGCGATAGCGATCCGGCAGTCGCGGTCTCGAACGAACGCTTCGAGGCGATGGTCTCCTCCGGCGAGATTCTCGCACACACCTCGCTGCAATTCGACGGTCAGGCGTACCGCAAAGGCTATCGCAAGAAAGACATCGATGCGGTGTGGGCTCAGGGCAAGCTGCCGATCGTCGTGACCGATGTGACACTGCTCAATGGCCTTGCAGAGCGCCTCGGCCGCCGAGCGGTCCTCAGCTGCGGACTGCTGCCGCCGGGCAACAGTCGTCGCCACATGCTTTCGGCACTTCTGCACCGCCTGCGTCACCGCGGATACCACACCGATGATCAAATTCAGGAAAAGCTGCAGACTGCGAAACTCGAACTCAAAGCCTTCGACACACACTCGCACCTGTTCGACCACGTGCTGGTCAATGACAAGCTGGACGTGTGCCTGGAATCGATGAAAGAGATTTTGAAGCCAGCATAGATTAGTCTCTTTGGCCTTTCGGTTTGGGCACGAACGGCCGTACTTCGAGAATTTTTCCTGCGCGCACGGCGCTGTCGACTTTGTCCATGTAGTGCTTGATGTCGACGGCGTACTTCACGGACGGGAAACACGTCAGACCATGGGCATCCGCAGTGCCGTAACGCACGCACAAACGCTTGGATTTGAGGAGAAAATTCAGTAGTCCCCCTTTCGCGGTAAAGCTTTCCTGATACTGGTTCCACTTGATGGTCTTGAGCGAACCCATACTGAAACGCTTGGGGTACTGCATGAGAATTCGATCACTGGTGATACGAAGGGCCGACTTGCTCCAGAGTATTCGCTTACGCCAGGCGATGAGCCCATACGCAAGAATGAAGACGAAGAGATACACGTACCACGCCAAGAGCATTTGCAATAAAAACCACAGAATCGCGGCGAGAATGGTTGAAA
>CAYWEU010000051.1:0-2703 GCA_964457395.1 uncultured Candidatus Peribacteria bacterium | reverse complement strand
CTTAATGGCTTTACAAAACTCTTCGCGTGAAGTTTGGCGATACGATTCAAGTTCTTTGTCTGTAGGCAGAGGAATACAGGAGAGTTGTGTGCCTTCCTTGCCCTTGCCATCATCATAAAAAGGTGATGAATAGATAATTTCCTGAATACTTTCGATATCTTCCTTTGAGTCAGTATGATTGATTAGAGTCACTTCTTGCTTGGCATGGTCGATCTTGAGAAGTATTTCAGGAAGTACAAAAAGCGCGTCGGGGATTGTTTTGTCGGGAGTCAGATCAATCTTTTCAAATTGCCGGGCTGCCTCAAAGCTTACAAAACCGATATAGCCCATACTAAAGTGCTGGCCCTGTACGCCAGTATTGGTTTGTAGGTTAAAGACCGACAGAACATCCGAGACTTGGCCATCGGCGATATATGTGCAGTCATGAACAGAGCCATTCTGAATTGTCAGAACATCACGCGCTCCGAGAGAAACAAATGAAAAATCGTTGTTTCCCTTACGATCAACTGATTCCAGTAATGCGCAGTATTCACGTTTGAGCCCGAGTGTTCGAAGCAGAAACAACGGATCGCAGTGCTTTGGCCGAAGAATGACAGATGTAAGTGGGAAATTCATTGGGGAGAAAAAAGTGCTACAAAAAAAGCCCTCCCGCTTGGAGAAGGGCTTTGGATTCGAGTTCAGGAGGCCCTTACCGCCAAGCGGATTGTTTGTAAGATTGCCACCAACCGAGCCGACAAGAGAGGATGTACTTTTGCACCGGTACAATGGTACAATGCCGTATATATGAAAGCAAGACTTTCTTCAAAAATATCGAAAAAGTGCCTCAAAGAGCTCTATGTGCTTATTACAGCACTGAAGAACGAGCGCGAAACAGAGGCATTGCTAAAGGATCTTCTCACACCGCAAGAACTTAATTCTCTTGCAGAGCGGTGGCAGGAGATACAGTTACTGGCCAAAGGCATTCCACAGCGAGAGATCGCTGAAAAATTGGGCATCAGCATTTCGAAAATTACAAGAGGATCCCTAGCTCTACAGTATGGCTCCGGTGGTTTTATCACAATGCTCAAGAAGCTTAGAAAGCCAATCAACAATCCGTAGGCGAACTCAATCCTGAAACAATGTACAGCGAGAAGTGTGCTGCCCTTCAGTCTTCCCCCCTGTCTTCTTCGTCCTCCCCATCTTCCAGTCCGTGTCTCGAAGATCGCTGCTTCATTATCTTGTTCCCGATGATCGACGTAATAGCCCCGCCGATGATGAAACCGACGATCAGTCGTTTCACGATCGTGCGTTTGCGAAAAAAAGAGAACCACATACGGCGGAGAGTATAGCATGAATTCGAGTAGTTTTTTGTGAAAAGCAAATAATTGACAGTTCCCTGGCACATGTTCATTGTTAGTAATCAGTAGTCAGTATTTTACTATGCTCTTGCACTCCCATCACCGCTCGCTCGATACCGCGACTCGAATCGTCGTTGTTGGTATCCTGAACGTTACGCCCGATTCGTACGTGGACGGAGGAAACTATGCCTCGCTTGGGGCCGCAGTCGAACGGGCCAAACAGATCATCGCCCAGGGCGGGGACATCATCGAGATCGGCGGCGAGGCCACCGGCCCCGGGTCTGCCGATGTGTCGGAAAAAGAAGAACGCCAGCGCGTGTTGCCCGTCATCCAGGCAGTTCGTAAGGCGTTGCCGAACGCATGGATCAGCGTCGATACCTTCAAGGCTTCTGTGGCTGCGGATGCGCTGAAGGTCGGAGCGGACATGATCAACGACATCACTGCCGGTCGCGGCGATGCAGACATGTTTGCCGTTGTCAGCCGCGCACGGTGCCCGTACGTCATGATGTTCGCGAAAGACGGCACGTCCCGCACGACGCGCGAAGCTCGCGACTACGCTGACGTGGTTGCGCATGTACGCCGGTTTTTGACCGAGAGGATCGAACAAGCGCTTCAGTCCGGTATTGATCGCAGCCGCATCATCATCGATCCGGGGCTTGGACATTTCGTATCTGCGAAACCCGAATATTCATTCGAGATTCTCCGTCGACTTGCAGAATTCACAGACCTCGCGCCGGTATTCGTCAGCCCATCGCGCAAGTCATTTCTTGCTGGCAAGAACAACGACGCTGTCGCCGACCGCCTGCCAGCAACGCTAACGGCCACGGAAATCGCAGTCGCCAACGGAGCGTCGTTCCTACGAACGCACGACGTACGAGAAACGAGGGCAGTGTGTGATATTGTTACCCAAACAACGACGCAACCAGGATCGTCATCACGTAACTCAGCAAGATCACGGCAAGGCCGATGACAACACGGATCGCAAGCGCTTTTGCCGCCGTGAATGCCTCGTCATTGCCAAACCCTGTGAGCATGCGGAACCCGGCGTACACCAGCATGAGCAGTGCGATTCCGGTGATCAGCGCCAGCACCAGCTGAATCTTGCTGATGATCAGGTCCATGAGCGGGTTGGGGTTGCCTTGCGAGAACGCATTGCTGATGATGCCGCCTGCAGCGATCAACGTCAGGCCGAAGACAGAGTGCAGCAACGCGAAGCGCACTTTGTTGTACGACTCTTCGTCCTGGCCGAAGCTGGCTACAGCGCGGATCGCCGCGACGATGATAAACAGCAATCCGAACATGCCCGCCATGGCAGAAAGCCATCCGACGATACCGAGCGTTTCTGCAGTGAGTGCCGGTGCGTTGT
>CAYWEU010000050.1:0-5004 GCA_964457395.1 uncultured Candidatus Peribacteria bacterium | reverse complement strand
GTGGGCGACTGCGCCGGTCGTGGCGCGGACTTGTTCGAGTCGATCTCGGCAGAGAACATCGGTGCCATGATCCTGGGCGCGGCGCTTGCTCCGTACTTCGGCATCAAAGGCATTTTGTTTCCGCTCATCATCCACGCATTCGGCTTGGTTGCCACAGTCATTGCGGTGTACGTGGTGAAGGCAAAACCAGGCGAGGACCCCATGCGAGCCATGAAGCGCGGGTTCTGGGTCGCGACGATCTTGGCCACAGTTGGGCTTTTTGTAGCATCTCGTCTGCTGCTCAATGTCGAAGTCGCCGCAGTCGCAGGCAGCTGGCCCACCTACATTTGGTTTTTCTTGGCGGGCATCACGGGAGTGCTTACGAGCATCGCGTTCCTGTACCTCACGGACTACTACACCGGCAAACGCTTTCGCCCGGTACGCAGCATCGCCGATGCATCCACAACAGGTCCTGCGACGAACATCATCGCGGGGACGGCGGTCGGCATGGAGTCCACACTCGTTTCGGTTCTTGCAGTGTGCGCCGCGCTCTACACCTCGTACTGGCTCGGTGGCCAGACAGGCATCTCGTTTGGCGGTCTGTATGGAACCGCAGTTGCCACAATGGGTATGCTCTCGACTGTCGGCTACGTTCTGGCTATGGACATGTTCGGTCCGATAACAGATAACGCAGGCGGCATCGTGGAAATGTCCAAGTCTCCCGACGCTATTCGTAACGTGACCGATGAGCTCGATGCCACGGGCAATACGACCAAAGCGCTGACCAAAGGCTACGCGGTCGGCTCTGCTGCACTCGCAGCTTTTCTTCTCTTCTCCGCATATTTGGAAGAGACCAACTTGCTCGAAACGGGAGTCAACTTGGCCAAAGTGCCGGTCTTCGTCGGTGCATTCTTGGGCGCGATGGTCATCTTCTTCTTTACGTCGCTCACTATCCGCGCTGTCGGACGTGCGGCAGGCGTCATCGTCGAAGAAGTTCGTCGCCAATTCAAAGAGAAAAAAGGTCTCATGGATGGCACAGAGGAGCCGGATTACGCTGCGGCGGTGGACATCGCCACGCGCGGTGCGCTGCGCGAGATGATCCTACCCGGCATTGTTGCCATCGCTGCACCGATTGCCGTCGGTCTCGTGTTACGAGCAGAGGCAGTCGCTGGGTTTCTGATGGTCGGTACCATCACGGGTGTCATCATGGCGGTGTACCTCAACAACAGCGGAGGTGCGTGGGACAATGCCAAAAAACTCATCGAGTCTGGGTATCATGGAGGCAAGAAGAGTCCTGCACACCAAGCCGCTGTCACGGGCGATACGGTGGGCGATCCATTCAAAGATACTGCTGGTCCCAGCTTGCACGTGCTCATCAAATTATTCTCGACGCTGACACTCGCGTTGGCGACGATGTTTATTTGAGGAAATCGAAGAATATTGAAAGGAAATCGAGCCTGCCTGCCGGTAGGCAGGGAAATCAAAGAGACTCTTCGATTTCTTTCATCTTCTAGTCCAGTGCAATCTTGACCTTTCCAATACCCTTGGACTGTCCCTCGCTTTCCGTCACCAGCTGCCCGCAAGCAGCGGCGATGTCGTCGCCCATAGTACGGCGCTGCGTGACATCGATGCCGTGCGACGCGATGATCTTCTTAAATCGATCGATGCGCGTCTGGTCGCTGCGTGCGAAAGTTTTTCCAACCACCGGATTGTACGGGATCACGTTGATGATGCTCGAGCCAGTTTTTAGAATGTACTGCGCAAGCTCACGTGCCAACTCTTCCGAGTCGTTCACGCTGCTGATCAGCGTGTACTCGTACGTGATGTAGTGCCGACGGTTGCCGAGTATCTTGGCATAGCGCCTGGACCAGTCCGCGAGCTTGATGAGAAAGTCCGGTGTCGTTGTCGGCACGATCTCCTCGCGCTTCTTCTGGTTCGCGCTGTGCAGCGAGATGGCCATGCGCACGTGCGGCCAGTCTTTGTCGGTCAAGATTTTCTCGAGCAACATCAGTACACCGACACTCGACACTGTGATGCGCGTCGGGCCTAGGTCCGTGTTGCGCAGCCACGACTGAATGCTCTCTTTTACGCTGTCATAGTTGGCCAGCGGCTCGCCCATGCCCATGAAGACGACGTTGCTGATGCGCTGGGGCAGTTGCGGGTGCTCGTGCAGGAAACTGGTCCAAAACCGGTACTGATCCGCGATCTCGTCGCTGGTCATGCTGCGCTTGAGGCCCATGGCCCCCGTCGCACAAAATGTACAGCGCATCGCGCAGCCTATCTGGGACGAGACGCACATGGTCCACTGCCCGCGCTTGTTCTCCATCAAGACCGTTTCGAAACGCAAACCGTCGGTGGTCGTGAGCACTGCTTTGTACGTGTCATCGCGATTGCTCGTATAGATGCGCTCCAGTTGCGAGGACATCCATGGCATGGATTCCGTCAGTGTCTCGCGTATCGGCTTGGACAGTGTGGTGATATCTGCCCAGCTCTTTACGCTCGGTTGAAACAACGCGCGTTCGATCTGCGTCCAGCGGAATGCTGGCTCTTGCGGAAAGAGTGCCGTGAATTGCTCTTGGCGATTGCTTGGACGCATCGAGGTTCATCATACACCAGCGCGCATGAATTCGTGGTGTAGGGTAATATAGAGCCGTGCAGAAAGCTACTTTTGCCGCCGGCTGCTTCTGGGGAGTCGAGGAACTCTTCCGTGCAGTGCCAGGCGTGACCGACGTGCAGGTTGGCTACACGGGCGGACACACCGAGAACCCTATCTACGATCAAGTGTGCTCGGGCGGCACGGGCCACGCCGAAGCGGTCGAAGTTACGTATGATCCGCAGAAAGTGAAGTACGAAAATCTGCTCACGCTCTTTTGGCAGAACCACAATCCGACGACGAAAAATCGGCAAGGTCCGGATGTCGGCAGTCAGTACCGCTCGGCGATCTTTACTCACTCAGAGGAGCAGAAGAAAACTGCGGAGGCATCTAAAGCGGCCCTAGAGAAATCGGGAGCATGGAAACAGCCGATAGTGACCGAGATCGTCCCGGCCTCCACTTTTTATCCAGCTGAAGACTATCATCAGCAGTATCTGAAGAAGAATGGGTTGGGGTCATGTCATTCGTAGAGGCGACGCGGCGTCGCCCTTACGAGGAGCTGTGCGCCGCTGCACTCTCCCCTGCTATCCACCCCGTTGCCCAACAAATCTGCAAACTATAGCCCCCCGATGGTCGATCAAAATCCAACACATCTCCGGCCAGGAATAAATTCTTGAACTTTTTGCACCGCATCGTCGCAAAGTCGATCTCTGTCAGTGCCGCTCCGCCGCTGGTGACCACTGCTTCGTCCGCGCTCAATAGTTGTTTGGGCGTCAGTGTGAACGCTTTCAACGCAGCGCCGATCTTCAGCCGGTCTTCGCGTGGCAACCGGTAGAGCGCAGTGTCGCCGTCCACACCTGCTTGCCGGAACACGGCCGCAGCCAATCGTGGCGCAAACAGTTCTCCGATCGCATTCTTCAGTCGTTTGTTCTTATGACGGTCGAAGATCTCCACCATTGTTGTATCCAGCTCCCCTGCGTCGATGCCCGGAAACAGATCGATACACAGCATCACCTTGCCCTTTTTCAGCGCCTCTCCGATTGTTCGGCTCAGGTTCAGCACACCCGGACCACTGACGCCAAAGTGCGTGAACAGCAATTTCCCGATGCGCGATGCAATTTTTTTACCATCGAGCACGATAGAGATTTTTGCGCGCTGCAGGCTAAGGCCCATCAGTTCCTGCACCCACGGCTCATGCACCGCGACGGGCACCAGCGCGGGGTCTGGCTCGATGATCTCGATGCCAAGGTCCGCAAGCCAGGCAAACCCTTCGCCCGTCGAACCGGTTTCCGGGTGCGACTTGCCGCCGGTTGCGAGTACGAAGGCCTTGGCTTCTACCGTCGATTGACGAGTGCGTACCGACGTGATGCGCTCGTCACGAGCGTTGAACCCCAGCACGGGGCTGTTGGTCAGCACCGTCACGTTGTGCGTGCGCATGTCGTCGATGAGTACGCGTTGGACGTCGACTGCTTTTTCGGACGTCGGAAACGCGCGCTGCTCGGCTTCGACTTTCAGCGGCAACCCGCGCGATTCGAAAAAGTGAAATGTGTCATCGGATGAAAATCTCGAGAACACCGAAAACAGCGGCTTTCCGCGCTCGCCGTATTTTTCCACGAGTCGTCGAACATCCGGTTGCGCGTTGGTGATGTTGCATCTGCCCCCGCCCGTGATGAGCAGTTTTTCGCCCAGACGGGCGTTTTTTTCGATCAGCACGGTCTTGGCACCGCCCTGCGCCGCCCTGCCGGCGGCCATCATGCCTGCCGGTCCGCCGCCGATAACGGCGACGTCGAAGATCGAGTGGGGGATAGACACGAACAAATTATACCGCAGCAGGGCAACTATGAAGCATCATATCTATTTGGCGGCGAGTCTGCGGCGGAACCATCCGGACAATTTTGCTTTGAATTTCTCCCATGGATCTCGTATGCATCGTGGCAACAGAAACATGAGTCCGAGCAATTCGAGCCCCACGAAAATCAGCCATGCACCCGGGGTAAACGGCGTCACCAGGGCAAACAGCCCGAACAGCACACAGCCTATCCCGAGGAGTTTCTTCAGTGTCCACCGCATCATAGGCAGATCATTGTACACGAGTGCGCATGTCTTATGGTAGTCTTTCGCGGCATGCAAGACCGCTTTGCGATAGTCACATTGAAAGCTGGCAGCGAGACGCACCTGAACAATCGGCATCATGCCATTTTCCGCACCGCATTCGCTGCGATCCCCGACGATGTCAAAAACGGCATGATCGCGAAGGTGCATTCTGCCGAGAATGAATTTCTGTGTTACGCGACCATCAACCGCAAAGCGTGGAGTTCGCATACTGCAGCGGCATCGGCATGCGTTCGATCACCCGATCAATTTGTATCATCCCGAAGTGGATTATCTAAAGAGTATGTTGTTGTGGGTTGAGTAGGGGAGCCTAAAACAAG
>CAYWEU010000049.1:0-2859 GCA_964457395.1 uncultured Candidatus Peribacteria bacterium | reverse complement strand
GACGTCCGAGACATCGAACAGCGCGACCTTCATGCCTTGGTACCAGGCGAAGTTTGCAGGGACTCCCTTGGAGCCGGTGTCGTTGACGTCCACCGCGTCTTTGCCGAACCCGAGAATGTGCGTCTCATCATACGGGTGCAGGTAATCGCTGAAACCCGGGATCTTGAGCTTGCCCAAGATCTTGGGGTGTCGCGGGTCGGAGGTATCGATGACGAACAGCGGATCGATATTCTTGAACGTGACCATGTACGCCCGGTTGCCCATGAAACGCACAGAGAAGATGTGTTCGCCGGGGGCGATGTCCGTGATCTCCCCCACTGTGTCCAAGTTCATGTTCAGCACGAACAAGTTATTCGTTGATGGAGCCGATGTATTCCACGATTCGCCAATAGTCGTCGCGATGCGGAACGTTTCGCCGTGTTCGTCGAGTGAGAATTGATTCAAGATCGTGCCCGGGACAGAACCTTTGGCCTTCAAGCTGGCCCCCTCGGTATCAAACGCGAACCGGTAGATGTTCGTCCGTACCGAGTTCTGTCCGCTGCCGTCCCACCTATAGTTCCACTGCGGAGCGCCGACGTAAAGGTTTTTGAGTGATGCGTACACGATCTGCGCGCTGCCGAGGACGACCTCGCTCTTTACGTCTTTCGTTGCGCTGTCGGTCGGGATCGCGCTGACGATGAGGTACTCGGGCACCGGAATGTGCGGGAGAATGCTGACATCCGCGCACCGGACAACAGGCATTTCGACGTTGCCCTTCGCCGAGTCGGTCATGCTGGGGACCGTGTCCCGCTCGGTTGCTGTAGCGGCCAACGGCATGATGGGACCGCGCCACCACATACCCTGCTGCATCACGACGTACAATTTGTTATCGATGCGACGCGTCGACACACGGTTGCCGTCGAACGTCAGGCTGCGCACGGTCTTGGGGTTGGACTTGTCGGTGACATCGACAATCTTCACGAGTGTCGTGCTGTTGCCGCCGGGGTAATAATCGGGACGGATTTTCATCATCGGCATCGGAGTATTGTAGGGCTGCGGCGATTGTTTCCAGCCTTGTCCAATGACGATCAAGGTATTGCCGTCCACGTAGAGCTCCTGAACGGATGCGTTGTCCTGGCCGAGCGATACGGTCGATACTTTTTGCATCGCGCTGCCTGGCACGGCCTTGATGATCTGCACGTTCTTGCCCGCGTTGTCTCCGCGGTTGACGACGTAGAGATATGTGCCATCGGTCTTCACGATGTCACCTTCATCCACGCCCTCGACTTGGACATTGGTCTGGGAGTATGCGCCATTTGCAGTACTCTGCGAGGTCTCGGCCATGCCTTTGCCCGCCATGGGAGGAGCCATCGGAGCGGCCACGCCACCTCTGACCGAGTCGAGCATGTACATGACCCCTCCACCACCGCCGGCTTGTGCCTCGGCAGAGAATGCCTGGATATCGGTGCAGGTTTTGGCCAGCTGGACCTCGTCCGAGGCCATGTTGATGGCGACGCTGGGATACTTGATGTTCAGGTAACCCTTCGTCGGCTGGTCTGTAATGCCCTCGATGAGGCGATGGATCATCTCGGCCATTTCGCCGCGGGTGATCTGCTTGTCGAGTGCGTTGATGCTCGGGGCGATCGCTTTGGACGCTTCGAGCGCACGCACGTACGGCTCGTACCAGCCTTCGCCGTAATACGGTTCTATGTGTTGGCCGAACGCGAGAGCCATGATCTTGCTTGCTTCGACGAAGCTGATGCGCTGATCAGGCTTAAAGACCCCGCCGTCATAGCCCGACACGATGCTGTCGGCTTTGGCTTTGCAGACGTAGCGCGCAAACCACTGCTCGGCCACATCGCTGAAACAATCCGCCTCCTGGCCTATCTGATACGTGCCATTGGACGCACTTACTTTGGCTTCGAGCGCTATCTTCAAAAATTCGCCGCGGTTGATCATCGCGAGCGACTTGTAACTGCCATCGGCGTACCCACTGACAATGCCTTTATCACGCAGTGCATTGATCGCACCGGAATACTGTGAGCTTGCGTTCACATCATAAAAACCGTGAACGACCGACGGCAATACCGAGACAGCGAGTGCGATGAGCGCCAAGATGGCGACGAAACGCTTGGTGCGGAGGAACATACAGAAAGGGAAGGAAATGAAGAATCGACTGCACGCGTGCGACGATTGTATTTATTCGGGTTCTGGTATCAACGCCATCGTGAGCGGATCTTTGGTCTGCAAGGGTACGCAATCATCCAGGTCGAAGCTGACATGGGTGAAGGCCAGAATGCCTTCTTGGAGATGAGAAGCATCACCGGTGCGAACCCGCACCTTCTTGAGGATACTGACAAACGTGTCGAGATTGTCCCGGGAACTGGGCATTGAATGAAACATGGAAGGAAACGCAAGCGTCCTGAGTTTCCCCATTATAGTCATCTCGAGGTTTCGCGCCAGGAAACTCTCTCCTTTTTTGATCAAATTTCCAGCAGATCTTCCTGCATCATTGCACAGTGCGGTGTACTACTGAAAACTCAAAATCCGATGTGACAAGTGCTTTTGGTTCACATCAGGGTAGCATAGCGAGTTAAGAATCCCTTTTCCTCTCTCTTTGTTTTCCTTCTTCAATTTTATGGAGGCCTTGCTCCCAAACCAGTCTTGTTATCGGCTGCTGCGCACCACGGTGCTCGCAAGCTGTTTTCTTATGTTCTTGTTCTTCGCATCGCAGGCGCATGCCGCGGATTTCTTCTGGCGCGGAACAGGGACGTCTGACCGATGGGAAGACAAAAGCAACTGGTCATCGATCATCCGAGGACCGGCAAACGTCAGCAACGCGCCGACATCCTCCGATACTGCGATCTTTAACCTGAGCGG
>CAYWEU010000048.1:0-8253 GCA_964457395.1 uncultured Candidatus Peribacteria bacterium | reverse complement strand
TTTAACAATGTCGTAGAAGTGTAAATGATGCCAATTTCTGTTATAATAATGGGATTTCACAAACATCCATGTCCCCTCTTTCTCCTGCTTACGACAACAAGATCGCGCGCAAATACAGCGCGCGCACGGTTGAGCATAAACACGAGAATAAAACGCAGCTGCAGGAGGACATCGGGTGGATCCAAGAACCAAAACAGCCGATCATCTGTTTGCCCGACGGCATGACAGAGGCGCTTGGCGGAGCACTGTTGCAAGAGCTCTTGCCCGGTCTGTTGGAACTGCCAGTGAACCTGCTGATCCGCGGCAGAGGGTCCAATACATATGGAGAGATGTTTACCAAGCTCGCCAAAGGACAGTCGCACCGCGTGAGCATCTTGTCCGATACCGAGGAGAACCTGCGCAAAATGCTGGCAGGGTCCGACATCGCGTTGTACTGCTCCACGCCCGACCGTAAAGAGTTGGAAACGGTCATGCGCTATGGTGTCATCCCTGTATCGCCCGTCTGCGACGCACTGGAAAATTATAACCCCGTGCAAGAGAGCGGCAATGCATTTACCTACGAACAAGCAACTGTCTGGCAGTGTTTCGCCAGCCTGGTCCGTGCACTTGAAACCTTTAAATTCCCCTACGACTGGAGAACCATCCAGCGCAACACAATGGACGTCGCCGAGAAGAACGTGTCGCAATCCTCATAATCTGGAAGACGGCTATTCGTCTTTTCCGTCGTCAGTGGGTATCCCCAGTTCGTCGTAGTCTTTGTCATCCTCACCGCCCACCTCCGCATCGTCGGCCAAATCCCCGTCCAGATCGTCCAGGGTCACATTGGTATCGTCATCATCGTCTTCGTCATCGCTGTACTGCGCAGTGGTGAAAGTCATAGAAAAGGAGAAGAATACGGGGAAGTATAAGACTGGATCGACAATTGGCAAGCCATTCTTATTTCGAGCGTGCTTTCGTCAGCCGGGCAAGTGTTGTGTGGTGCCTGCCTTACACGCGCATTGTGGCTTCCAGGTCCTCCTGCAGTGCTTGGCGATGTTCCCGTGCTTCCGAGAATCCTTGTCGCATTTCCGCAGTGAGACTTATAATTTTACTATCTAGGTTGGTGATCTGCTGTTGCAGGTCAATGTTGACATTCGCAATCTGCTGCTGCAGGTCGCTTTTCATTTAGTAAGCGATACTCATGTGAAAGACAAGTTCAAGACTTGCAAACAAATGCCTCTTTGCGCTTCTTCGTCCACGTCTTCACCTCTGCCTCTCGCTTGCGCGCATCACTCAACGAGACATGGCGCTCGTGGTACACGAAGACAATCGGCAACCGGCTGCGCGTGTACTTGGACCCGCTGCCGTCATTGTGCTTCTTCTCGCGGTCTTTCAGGTCCGCGCACGTTCCTGCGTACAACGAGCCGTCGGAGCAGCGAGCAAGGTAAAAGAAGTGGTGATCCGGCATGCGGGTAGCATAGCAGTGCTGACCTGCAGCAACCTCTGCACATAACCCATCAACCGCGTCTCAATGCCCTCCAGTACAGCAAAATTGTAAAGAGAAGCATCAGCTCACTGACAATCATTGCGGTTGTGATACTCGTTGCATCTGCGAGGTATCCAAGTCCCAGCGCCGCCAGCGCAAACAGCAAGCTTCCTGCAAATTGATTCAGCGAAGCCATAGTCGCCCTCTGTGCATCGGTAAATTCGCGGTTCAGCAGTGTGTTTTCTGCAACCGTATTGACTCCAAAAAACAGGGACATGCACGAGATAAGCAACGGCGAAAAAACCGATCGCAATCCAAAAGCACAAAGAACGACAACGTGACTGATCGTTTTGCCGATGAACATGACTCGAAACGGTGCTAATCGCTTCATGACCTTTCCTGAATACCAGAAGCTGAGGAACGCGCCCGCGTGCGCTAGCATTCGCGCCAAACCAACGGCCCACAGCGGCCAAAGCAAGGCGAAGAATGCAGGGATAAACTCAAACTGCGCTTGCCCCACTCCGGAATCGATGATGTTCGCCAAACTCAACGAACGCAAACGGGCATTGTGACGAAACCGTCGAAATGACTCGCCAAGATGATAAAAAACATTCGTCTCGATCTTTCCATGCACGCGTGGCTCGGTCATGAAGAAAGCGATGAGAATGCACACGATAGAAGGCAAGACACCCGCCCACATGGCGTACGACAATGCGCGCTGCGCAAACAATCCTCCGATGATTGCCGACATCCCAAGCCCCGCCTGAAACAGCGAGCTTGTTCGCCCCAGGAAGTGCGTATACTCCCCTTCTCTGTTCTGTTGTTTCAGCGTGTCGTAGAGCAGTGCGTTATTGTTTCCGCTGAAGAGCGCACGAGCCAATCCAGCGAAGACCGACCCCAGCGCCAGTACCCAGAAAGACCCGCCGATTGCCCATAACAAAATATTGATCGTTCCTGCAATACCGCCAAGCACCATAGTTTTTCTCCTACCCACCATGTCGGACACGATGCCTGTAGGCACCTCGAACGCTGACGACGATACCATCGAGACTGACAGCACAGCCATGCCGAGCGTGAACGAACCTGTTTGCTGCGCAAAGTACAGCGCAACAACCGGAGCATACGGACGGAAATCCAGAAAAAAGTTGAACCACGACAGCAGCCGAATGTTTCGATGAACGGACATCGATGGGAGTATAGCTGTTGAGTGGGGAATTGTTGGGTAACTACAAGGATTGAACCCGCATCTCCTTTATAGTACGATCCACTCGCTCTTTGAGGGTAGTCGGATCGGTAGCTCAGTTGGTAGAGCAGGAGACTCTTAATCTCTTGGTCGTGGGTTCAAGTCCCACCCGATCCACCAACCTCATCTGCGAACCAAAATCAAGGTACCAACTTTGCTTTTAGTGTTCAACATTCACGTGAGAATTGTAACACTGCTTTGTGTTCCACTCTCATCAATCTGACCCGGCAACCTCACAACGCTCCTTTCGTCATCGCTGCAATTCCAAAGCCAAAAATAATTATTCCCGAAAGAATGTTCGCGAGTCGCAACGATTGAGGGGAAAAACGGCTACGCATACGGTACGCCGTTTCGCTGAGAATGAACCACCACGCAAAGGAACCGCAAAAGATGCCGAAGACCATCAGCCCGGCTGCAGTCCATGCATCTGTAGACCTGTTTGCCAATCCCAGAGCAACGAAAATCGCGATAAAGGAGAGTATGGTCGTCGCATTGGTAAGCGTGAGCGTCAGGGTAGACGCGAATGTCGAAAGCGACGATGTGGCACCATTGATTGACGGCAGATTTTTGGCAGGAATGGATGTCATGAACTTGATGCCAAGGCAGAGAAGAAAAAAGCCGCCCACGAACTCTATGGGTCGTTGCTGTGCGATGAGGATCGATGACACCGCCGTGAGCCCAAATGCCGCAACAGCGCCATAGAGCGCATCACCGGTTGCAATGCCAAGCCCGGTAACGCGCCCCATCTGCCGACCGTACACAAGCGACCGACGGATACATAACATTCCCATTGGCCCGAGAGGAAATGCCATCAGAAAGCCGACAAGCAAGCCCTTGAAGAAGAACCAGAGGAGCACGTTCGTATCGTAGAGACTTTCTGTGGTTCGGAAAACAAGTATCGTGCTCGGCATCCCTGCCTCTCTACAACACCTTCCTCGGCTTGAGCATTCCCGACTGTTTGGGGTCTTTCTCTACAAGCGCCACTGGCAACCCGTCATGCCAGGCAATAAGACACGGTGATGCATCGGGCATATCACCCTGGAAGGATCGGCCAAAGCGCAGCTCGTCCCATTGCGAAGATTGCAACTCGAGGCCCGGAAGATCGACGAGAATATCTTTCAGCGGTATCACGTCTGTCCATGCCACGTTCGCTGCGCGCACGGAATCATCAACAGACCACGTGCCGACTTTGGTCCTGCGCAGCGCGTGCAAGTAACCGCCGCAACCCAGCGCCTGGCCCAAGTCGTTGGCAATCGAGCGAATGTACGTGCCCGAACTGCAGCGAATGCGCAGTGTGATGGATGGATACTGGTACGACAGAATATCGCACGCCAGAACATCGACGTCTCTCTCCGGCATGTCAATGCCCTCTCCCCTCCTTGCTTTGCGGTACGCGCGCTCGCCACCAATGCTCACGGCCGAGAAGTCCGGAGGCACTTGCTTGATGCGGCCCAAAAAACGTTGCTCGATGACGACGCGAATCTTCGACGCGTCATCTGGCGGTACCCACCCGGGCTTGAGGTCCACGGACGATACCGTGCCTTCTTTGTCATATGTTGAACTCACCTGCCCCAGCCGTACCTCTGCCTCGTATTCTTTCTCAGCTTTGCCAAACAGCTCGACGACTTTGAGCGCCTTGGCACCGACGGCCAGAACCAGCAAGCCGTCCGCCATAGGGTCCAGTGTCCCCAAGTGACCGATGGACCGCTCATGAAGTTCTCGCCGAACCATGGCGACGATATCGTGGCTTGTCGGACCGCGCGGTTTATCGATGAGGAGGAAACCGTGGCGCATGCTGGTCATACAGACGGAGAGTACCAGTGAACAATAGTACAGTTTGACAATTGTTGGTACCGTGAAAAGAACGCTACCCTAGAGTGCGCTTATGCCGACCATCACGCTCAGTTGGGATTTGTTCATCATCGTGTTCTTCGCGATCGTCATCTGCTACAGCTTCATCATCGGAAAGACGCAGTCGGTAAAGGTCATTATCGCGGCGTACGTCGCCATCATCGCCACGCAGGGCATCGGCAACGTGTTGTACCGTCTGGCTGGCGAATCGCAGACTGCCATGCAGTTTCTGGGCATCGATGTGCAGTTCAGCATCCTGTCAGCCGCCAAGATTGTGCTGTTCGCGTTTTTCGTGATTCTGCTCGCGGTTCGCAGCGGCATCGGCATCACGTTCAACAGAGATGACAACTCCATCGTGCAGATGATCTTCACGGGATTGTTCGGGTTTGCCACCGCCGGACTCATCGTCTCCACCATACTGACGTACGCAACTGGCAAGGGCATCTTGGACATGAGCTTAGCGATTTCTCCCGGCATGCTGCCGTTTGTCCAGAGCAGTAAACTCCTGCTCCTCATGATGTTGAACCAAGATATTTGGTTTACATTGCCCGCACTCCTCATCATCCTTGCAAGCTTTCTGCAGAATAACTGACAGATCGCGAAAAAAATCAACTTGCGGGTCAGCATACTGATGCTGAATAATCGGATCCACATCTACCCTCCTGCACCCATGAAGAAATTTCTGACGACTGTTTCCTCCGCGCTCGCGCTGTCGCAACTGCACATCGCCAAAGCGTTCGCCGGACTCGCTCCCCCGCCCAACGTCGGCGGCTTGTCGCAATCCAATGACATCAAAGGCGTCATCGTCGACGTGCTCATCCGCGTGCTCGACTTTATCACCATCGTCGCCGTGGTGTTCGTCGTCGTCGCAGGCATCCGGCTCATCGTCTCCGGCGGAGACGACGGGGAGAAGGACAAGGCGAAGAAGACGATCATCTACGTCATCGTCGGTATCATCATCATTTTATTCGCTCGCGTCATCGTCACGTTCTTCTCGACGTTGGCGTAAGCGAGGTCTTTTGTAATGATTGCAACGAAGGGCTGCACGTGCGGCCCTTTTGCGTGAGGAGTGGAAAGAGCCGAAAGAAGAAGAGCTGTTCCTTCCACTCCTTCCACTCTTCTTCTTCCTTCCACTCCTCTTACTATGTCGGCATCACCTCATTCAGCGGCCCCACAGAAAGCAGCGGCTCCTCCACCTTCTCTTTCTTCAAACGCAACGGCTCGCGCACGACGATCGCCTCGGGCGTAATCTCGACGATGTCGCTCGCAGGCACGGGCGACTGTGACACAAATACGTATTTCTTCGGGAACAGCCACTCGATCTCCATCTGTCGCGTGTCGAACTGCACATCCGTGCACATGCCCAGGTACGTACGCCCGGTCAGTGTAACGATCTGCTGACCTATGACTCGACGAGAGTCGGCAAGTAGCAGCTGCAACCGGACAAGATCTTCCGCGGGAACGATGGCGTCTTCGCTCCGCACATGGACAACGGTCCCCCATGCGACGATGTCTGTACACGAGAGAAAATGACCATGGCCGGAGAACAGCCCGGGAACCATGACAAAGAAGCCCACAATCTTGCCTGTGTCAGGATTGATGAGGATATCGCTGATCTTCGCGATGACCCTGCTAGACTCGTCGTCAAGCACCGATGTTCCAAGCACGATGGAAAATCGAATATGCATCCTCTATACTATAGGCGCATATGTACCTCTTTGCAGGATCATCGCACCCAAGACTGGCAGAAGAGCTCGCCAAAGAGTTGGGTGTCGGTCTTGGCAATGTCCAACTGAAGACGTTCAGCTGCGGAGAGTGTTACGTGAAGTACCTGCAGTCGCTGCGAGGCAAAGACGTGTACTTGCTGCAAACGGGAACATGCCGCTCCAACGAAGACCTCATGGAACTGTTCTTGATGTGCCAGGCTGCCAAACTCAGCTTCGCCAAAACCGTCCATGTCATCCTTCCGTACTTCCCCTACTCGCGCCAGGACCGTGTGGCCGAACCGCGCGAGCCTATCTCGGCACAGCTGATCGCGCACTTGCTCGAGCAGTCGGGCGCGGACCACGTTATGACACTCGACCTGCACTCGGACCAGATCCAAGGGTTTTTCTCCATCCCCGCTGACGCTCTGGACGCCAGACCGGTGTTCGCCCAGTACTTTAAAAGTAAGAAGCTCAAAGACCCCGTCGTCGTCGCACCGGACGCAGGAGGCGCCAAGCGCGCAAAGAAATTCGCGGACCTCATCGGCGCAGACTTGGCGATCATGCACAAGAGCCGCACCGAGCACCACAAAGCCGAGATCTTGGAAGTCGTCGGCACCATAGAAGGCAAAACCTGCATCATCTTCGATGACATCATCGACACTGCAGGCACGCTGTCCTCAGCCAAGCAGGCGCTGGTCAAACGCAAAGCCAACCGCGACATCTATGCTGCCGCAACGCACGCAGTGTTCTCGGGCAAAGCGATCCAGAACCTCCGCGCGGCAGCCTTTAAAGAAGTCGTCGTCACCGACAGCATCCCCACACAGCCTAAAGCGTTCAAGGGCCTGACAGTGTTGCCCATCGCTCCCCTGCTGGCCAGAGTCATACGACACATCGAGAGCGGGCAAAGCGTCACCGAAATTTACAAAAAGTAATTCTTTGATCGGTGACCCTGAGCTCCGTCGAAGGGTGACGGAGATTTATGGGGGGAAGTAGTGGTGGCGCATCATGGCTGTTTACTGAACTGCCATCAATCTACTACGCATCCGCGACATTCGCATCCTGTGAGCTGTCGCTCATTGATAACGAGAACGAGCATTTCGTGTAGAATTGCTCCATGACCGTCGAAATTCGCAAGTATCATGATGTTGACCATGCAGACCTTGTAGCCTGCATCAAAGAATTGCAGGCCCACATCACTTCGTTGGATGACCTCAGACGATCACGGCAGCCCGCTGACTTTGATGCAGACCAGTATGTCCGAAGACTGCTTAAAAAGGTGAAAGCCCATCAAGGAGTCATTTATCTTGCTGACAATGGTAACAAGCTCATCGGCTGCATCGCGGGGATCATTCCTGAAAACACGGAAGATGATGACTTAGAGGTATACCCGTCAAAGGACGGCAAGATATTGGAGCTATACGTTCAGTCCGGCCATCGAGGCCAAAAGATTGGTCTAGGGCTTATGCAGATGATGGAACGATATTTCAAAGATGCTGGCTGCATAGGATGCCATGTTGATTGTTTCGTGCCGAACGTCGATGCGCATAAGTTTTACCTCAAACTCGGCTATATTGATCGTACGACGATGCTTCTGAAATTGCTTTGAGCTCAGATAATGGGTAATTGGCCGGCGATGGTTGATTCTTCGTACACTCAGGACAAGCTGGAACAGCCGAACCCGAAGGGTCCTCTTCGAGGCCTCGACAGTAACGTCGTCTTCGGTAGAATGCCTCATGTGAATCCCTACCAAAGAGTATTTGCCGCATTGAACAAATCGACCGTCAAGTATCTCGTGGTAGGCGGCATTGCCGTGAATCTGCATGGCTATCCCCGATTCACGAACGACATCGATATACTCATGGCTCTGGATGATGCCAATTTGCGCGCCATGGCAAGCGTCATGCAGACATTGGGATACGAAAAACGCCTTCCGATCGACATCCAAGAGTTAGGCGACGAAAAGAAGGTAAAAGCCTGGATGAAAGAGC
>CAYWEU010000047.1:0-2985 GCA_964457395.1 uncultured Candidatus Peribacteria bacterium | reverse complement strand
TGGTGCCCAGACCGAGGACATTGTTGTTTTGATCGACATTGAACCTGCTGTCGCAGGATGGGCCCGGGTCATCGTCCCCGCCGGAGCCTCCGCTGCCGCCAGTTGTACCAGTGGTTGTTCCGCCGGAGGTTCCGGTCGTTGCACCGCCAGTTGTACCAGTAGTTGTTCCGCCGGAGGTTCCTGTTGTCGCACCGCCAGTTGTACCCGTTGTCGCGCCGCCAGTTGTACCCGTTGTGGTACCTCCTGTCGTTCCGCCGCACGGAGGCGGCAGGACGCTGCTGACGGTAACGATGCCGTTTTGGTCGATGACGATGTCTCTGCATTTTCCGCTGAGGTTCGACACGAGTCTGATGGTCCCGGTTTGATTGGGCTTGCCGTCGACACGCGTGAACGTCACTTCCTCGAGACCTTCCGCGTCGATGGATGGCGGAACCTGGTAGACTACGTCTTTGTCCTCGTTGCGGACATCGAAGGAGTCCCCGGCAAACAGTGTGACTTGTGGAACTTGCACGCCCCAGACGGAGTCGGATTCTCCCGTCTGCGAGAGCGTTTGCGCACCGCGGAGAAATTGCACCAGCACTTCGGTCGTTGTGTTCAACTGGCTATCTGCGTTATGTTGGAGATACATCGGGATCGTCACGCCTGCAGTGACGGCGATGAGGCCGATCGTAATGAGCAACTCCATTGCGGTAAAACCCCGCTGAGTAAAGAGGCAGGCTTGCCTGTCCGCTCGGCAGGTTCGGCGGAACAAACTTGGTCCATGCACGATACGCATAAAGGAAAAGGGAGAAAGGGTGAGGGTGTCACCGTCCTACCGATCCAACGATCGAGTAGATGGGTACTATAATAGCAAAAGCAATCGTTCCTACGAGCCCTCCAATGAACAACAGGAGCATCGGTTCGAGAATAATAGGAAGTCGCGTTGCCGATTCTTCGGCTTTCTTCTCATAAATATTGGCTATCCGAAGCATCATTTCACCCAGCTTTCCCGACTGTTCGCCGGTGATAATTAGCTGTTGCACAGAGATCGGAATCAGTTTGTTAGTTTCTGGCAGACGCGCAAAAGACTTGGCGAACGATTGACCTACTTCGATTTCATCAGCGAGTCGGAAGAAAAATCTCCGGTAGTACACCATGTCTGTCACGTCGGCCATCGAACGTATCGACTCGAGCAACGGGACGCCGGCTTTCAGCAGACTTCCTAAAATCACACCAAACTGAGCGATGGTCGCGTAGAACGCCAATGCTCCGATGCCCGGTACGTACATCACCATTTGCTGGCTGGGTCCGCGTAGCGATGTGTACTTGCACAGCACCATCACCAACACGCCGAACGCGACGAACAGTGGCACTGCCACCGAACCATGGAGTTTAAAGAAGTCAGCGATGAGGATGATGATCCGCGTGGCGAGTGGCAGTTCTGCGTTGAGAGAGAGCAGCACGCCGACCAACTGCGGCAGCACGAACCATGCCAATCCAAGCGTGATGACGGCCGTCATCACCAAGACGATGGAGGGGTAGATCATGGCCATCTTCACTTTTGACTTCAGTGCGCGGTTTTTCTCCTGTTGCACGGAAAGGTATTCCATGTTGCGCGACAGCGCGCCGGACTCCTCGCCGATGCGGATGAGTGCCAGCGCGTAGGCAGAGAAGAAATTCTGATTGTCCATCGCGCGCCAGAGCGCGATGCCACTCTCGACCTCCTCGATGACGCGGCCGATGAGGCGCTTCATCCCTTTCATCTTCGTTTCGAGTTCGATGGTCTTGAGCGCGTCGATGACGGTAAGGCCTGAGTTGAGCAAGATCGCAAGGTTCTCGATAAAATGCGTTTTCTCTCGTCCCAGTCCGATGTTGTTGAGCGAATCGATGAATTTTTTCAGGCTGGATGTTTTGCCGATCTGTACTGGTGTCTTCTTCGTCTGCTCATCGGGCTTCGCTGGTTTGCGCCTGAAGAGCGAGAAGCGAGATGTTTTTTCCGGTACGGCGGCAGCAGAAGGAGAGGCAGGAGAGGCAGGAGGGGGCTGTTGCTGTTCTTTCGTAAACAATCCAAAGCGCGGGACGGTTTTCGGTTCGTCCGCGGCAGGAACTTGCTGTGGTGCAGCCTGTTCACTTGGCGCAGGAGCCGCTGTTTTAAGTTTTCGTAACGGCATCGTGCGAGAAGAAAATTTCATCGGGAGGTGCTGCGATGCGCAAGAGTTCTTCGAGCGTTGTCATGCCTGACTTCACTTTGTCCAATCCGTCGTCAAACAGGAACAGCATGCCTTCCTCACGGGCTTTCAGCAGCAGCTCGGTCGAGCCTTTGCTCTGCGTGATCAATTCTTCCATGCCTTTCGATACTTCTAGGACCTCGTAGATGCCCAGGCGTCCTCGGTAGCCGGTATTTCCGCATGCCTCGCAACCTTTGCCGCGATAGAAATGCACCGGTTCCTCGCCCAAGAAGTAATGTTCTGCTCCTTTGAACAGCGCGCGTGCATCTTTGGCTGGAGTCGTGTAACTAAAGCGGCACTGTGGGCAGATACGGCGTGCAAGGCGCTGTGCGACAATGACTTCGAGCGTGGACGCGAGCAAAAACGGTTCTACGCCCATTTCTATGAGGCGCGGGACGGCGGTTGCGGAGTCGTTGGCGTGCAACGTGGAGAACAGCAAGTGTCCGGTCAGCGCCGCGTTGACGGCGATCGCCGCCGTTTCGGCGTCGCGGATTTCTCCGACGAGGATGATGTCCGGGTCTTGGCGCACGAGCGCGCGTAGTCCCTTGCTGAAGTCCAGACCTGTCTGCTGATTGACTTGAATGTGGTTGATGCCGGGGATCTTGTACTCCACAGGGTCTTCGATCGTGGAGATGTTCACGTCCGGTCTGTTGCGTATCTTGATGAGCCCGTAGAGTGTGGTCGATTTTCCAGCCCCAGTTGGTCCGGTCGTGATGATCATGCCGAAAGGTTTATGTGCTGCCTTCTCAAGGATTTCGCGGTAGCGGTCCGAGAAGCC
>CAYWEU010000046.1:0-3027 GCA_964457395.1 uncultured Candidatus Peribacteria bacterium | reverse complement strand
GGCGCAGTCGCCCACGTTATCGCCGACCAAGTCCGCGATGACAGCGGGGTTTCTGGGATCATCTTCCGGAATACCGGCTTCGATTTTGCCGACCAAGTCCGCACCGACGTCGGCGGCCTTGGTGTAGATACCTCCGCCCAGCTGCGCGAAGAGCGCGACAAAGCTGGCACCAAACCCGTACCCGATGATCAATTTAGGAATATCCGGCGCATCAAGCCCGAGACTGTAACGATAGAAAAGGTACAAGGCGCTGATGCCCAAAAGCGACAACGCGGTAATGATGAGCGCCGATACGGTTCCCCCGCGCAGCGCCATGGTTAGCGCTGCATTCAAGCTATTACTCGCGGCACTCGCGGTTTTCAGGTTCGTTTTGGTAGCGACGATCATGCTGACAATGCCCGATACTCCCGACAGCAACGCACCGAGCAAGAACGCGATGCCCACTTGCAGTCCTACGTTCCAGCCGTCTGCTCCTCCCGTCAGCCCGTGCAAGACGATGATGAGTGCACCGACAGCCAGCGACAGCAGCGTGATGGTCTTGTACTGACGCTTGATGAACGCGCGCGAACCGGCGGCGATGGCCGCTGCGACTTTCTGCATCGCTGGAGTGCCGTCCGCGGCGACAGTGACATACCTCCAAAAGACGAGGCTGTAGAGCAGTGCGGCGATTCCCACGACCGGGGCGGCAAGCTCGAGAGCAACGGTTTTTGTCACGAAATCCATAAGAGGTGGGTAAAAGAGAAAGCTGGCGCACGCGTAGAGAAGCCGCGGGCCGAGCGTTGGGGCTAATTGTATTGCAGGATGTCCGGATGTCAACGTCAGGGGTGAGACGCGTGGCGATCGACGTATTTCTTCAGCAATTTCTCGAGCTGCTTGCGTTCGGGCTCCGTGAACATCGACAAACTTTCTTTCGCGTGTTTGCGCAGCATTTTCTCGGCAATCGACAGCAATGTCTTGCCCTTGGGCTTGAGCCGGAGCGCGAAAACACGCTTGTCTGCTTTGGAGGCAACGCGCTCGATGAACCCGCGCTTGGCGAGCACGTCGACGATTTGGGTGACGTTACTCTTGTGGCAACACAGCTGTTTACTGAGCGTCGTCATGGAAACACTGCCCTTTGAGGAAATATGCATGAGTACCTGCGCTTGGCAGTGGCTGATGCCGATGTCGTCCACGGCGATATTCATGTGGCGATCGCAGCACGATGCCGCGTTTTTTAGGAGGCCACAGAGACAGAGACAATCGTCCATAGATAGAGCTATGGTATCACGTTTGTGGAGGATAAAGGCAGAGGAAGCTCGAAGTTCAACGTCGTGCTTCGAACTTCTGTTTGGTGTATTCTCCGCTCATGCCCAAGCCCACCTCTAAAAAAATCAGCTACAAGGACGCCGGCGTGGACATCGAGAACGCGGATACCGTTAAGCGCGAGATGGCGGAAAGCTTGAAGACCAAGAACTCGTTGGTGCTCAACAGCTTCGGCGCTTTTGCGTCGGTGCTCGATGGGTCATTTTCCGACTACGATCATCCGGTGCTGGTGTGCAAGACAGAAGAGCCCGGCAGCAAACAACTGCTGGCATTTCAACACGGTCGTATCGAGAGCATCTGCCAGGACCTCGTGCATCACCTGATCGATGACATCATAGTCATGGGCGCTCACCCGCTGTTCGTCCAAGACCTTATTGTTTGCGGCAAGCTGGACGGCGCTGTTGTCAAACGCATTGTCGCTGGTATCTCGGCAGCATGCACAGAGCAAGGGTGCGTGCTGACCGGTGGCGAAACGTCCGAACAGCCGGGAGTCTTGGCGGCGGGAACCTACGTGCTGGGAGCAAGCGGCATCGGTATCGCAGAGAAATCCAACATCATCGACGGCAGTGCCATCCAAGCGGGCGACACTGTGCTCGCCATCGCCTCGAACGGCCCGCACACCAACGGGTACACGCTCATCCGGACACTGCTCGCCAATGATCCGGCACTTGCCAAGCGAATGGTCGGCGGCCAGACATTCCTCGACGCGGCAATGCAGCCGCACACGTGTTACTACAAACCCATGAAAGACCTCTTCGAAAACAAAGGACTGCACGGCATGGCGCATATCACGGGCGGCGGCATCCCCGGCAACCTCAACCGCATCTTACCAAAAAATATGGACGCATCGATTAACGCCGATGCGATCAAGATCCTCCCGGTTTTCCAGACGATTCATGACACTGCAAACAACGACGATGCCGACATGATCAAGACATATAATCTCGGCGTGGGTCTAGCAGTAGTCGTTTCGCCCGACGCGGCCGGGGAGATTGCAAAACACGTTCGGTCACAGGGTGTAGAGTGTTATGAGATTGGGAAGATAATTGCAGGAGGGGGTGGTGTAGTGAGGATGCAGGGGGAGTTGAAGTGGAAAACATGAAAAGATATCGAGGAAATCGAGGATATCGACGAGGCTCTTCGATTTCCCTGCCTACCGGCAGGCAGGCTCGATTTCTTCTCAATATTCTTCGATTTCCTCTATATAGCAATCGGCTTTATCTTCCCGGATTTCTTCTCGGGTGCTGCAGACGCAGGCTCTGTATCCGCAAGCGATTCGATTGTCGGCGCTTCCACGTGAGAAGCTTGTCCGTCGTCGGCTTCGGACGGTGTCACTGCATCGTTTTTCTTGGCAACATGCTGAACGCGTTGCGGCATGCTGTTCGATGTCTTCGGAGCACCATTGTCCTCTGCAACAACGATGGATGGCTTGCTGTCGGCCCCGGCCTGGTATCCGCCGATAGAATCACGAACGATCTTGCCGTTTTCCAGCCGAATGACCCTGACCTGCAGCGCATCGACCAGCATTTGGTCATGCGTCGCCAGGATAATCGTCGTGCCTTCGGCATGTACTTGTTGCAAGAGTTTCAGGAGATCCATCGCTTGTTTCGGGTCGATGTTGCCAGTCGGCTCGTCCGCAACCACGATCATGGGCTTGTGCACCAGCGCGCGGGCAAGCGCTGCTCTGGCTTTCTCTCCACCCGACAGTTCCCGCGGAAATGCTTG
>CAYWEU010000045.1:0-12151 GCA_964457395.1 uncultured Candidatus Peribacteria bacterium | reverse complement strand
GAGAACGCGAGGTACGGGTTGCAGGCGGGGTCGGGCATGCGGAACTCCACACGCTTGGCCGTGGGGTTGTTGGAGTACATGGGGATGCGGATGGCCGCAGAACGGTTGCGTGCGGAGTAGATCAGGTTCACCGGAGCCTCGAAGCCCGGGACCAAACGCTTGTAGCTGTTGGTCGTCGGGTTGCAAATGGCGCAGAGAGCTCTGGCATGGTGTAGCAGACCGCCGATGTAGTGCAGCGCCATGGTACTGAGGCCTGCGTAGCCGTCGCCCGCGAACAGCGGCTTGCCGTCTTTCCACAAGCTCTGGTGCACGTGCATGCCAGACCCGTTGTCGGCAAACAGCGGCTTGGGCATAAACGTTACTGTCTTGCCGAATCTCTTGGCGACGTTGCGGACGATGTACTTGTAGCGCATGAGTTTGTCGGCCATCTCCACCAGTGTGTCGCGGCGCATGTCGATCTCTGCTTGTCCTGCGGTCGCCACTTCGTGGTGATACGTTTCGATCTCGATGCCCGCACGTTCCATCTCGTGGACCATTGTTGATCGCAATGACTGCTGCGTGTCGGCTGGGGCGACGGGGAAGTATCCTTCTTTGTGCCGGACTTTGTAGCCCAAGTTTCCACCTTCTTCCTCGCGGCCGGTGTTCCATATTGCTTCCTCGGAGTCGACTTCGTAAAACGCGCGATTGCTCGCGTTGTCGTAGCGTACCGAGTCGAAGATAAAGAACTCGGCCTCCGGCCCGAAGAACGCCGTGTCGGCGACACCGCTTTTCTCCATGGCAGCCACAGCACGTTTGGCGATGGTCCGCGGACTGGAGTCGTAGAGCTTACCGCTGATGGGGTCGGTGACATCGCACAGCACCGAAATAGTCGGCTCGAGCGAGAACGTGTCGAGGAACGTGGTCCCGAGTGCCGGGACCAAGAGCATGTCCGACTCTTGGATCTGTCGGAACCCGCGGATGCTGCTGCCGTCGAACCCCGCACCGCCGCTGACGACGTCTTCCAGTTCATGGAGCGGCTTGCTGGTGTGCTGCAGTGTGCCAGGGACATCGACAAACGTCAGGTCGAGCATTGTTGCCTGGTGCTTCTCGGCAAAATCGAGGACGTCCACCAGGGATCGTATCTTTGGACGAAATGCCAGGTCCTTGAGCACTTGTTCGGTTTTGAGCTTGCCGAGATTCTGCTCAAGCATGCTGGGCCCCGTTGATTTCTTCGTGGGTTTTGGCGTGGCTGTTGGCATAGAGAGGAGAAGGGAAAGGAGGTAATCCGTAGCAGCATCGAAAATCTAGAGCGGTCGCACAATGTCTTTCTTGAACAAAGATTGTGGTCTGTTTATTTTTTTAACAACAGAAAGATATGTTGATCGTACTCTGCACACGCTGCGATATGAGTGATTGATCACAAAGAGATCTCGTGTGTAATGGGTGCTGTTGTCAGAAATCATTACAGCTTGATAGACTGGGGTATCGATGGCTAAGGATATTCTTCATGTGCTCGAGGCGATCGGCATGGACGAGAAACAAGCACGGTTGTACGTTGCGGGTTTGCAGCTGGGTACTGCCCCGGCGTCGGACTATGCCAAGGTGACCGGCATCAACCGCATCACGGCGTACACACTACTTGAGGAGCAAGTGCGTAAGGGGCGCTTTACGATGGTGCGCAAAATGCGCGCCAAGTGGTACGCCCCTGTGGCTCCCGAGTACATCGCGCTCGAGGCTCGCAAGAACGCACAGGCGCTGGAGCGGGTGTTGCCCGAGCTGCGGTCGTTACAAGGGTCCAAATACCGCAAGCCGCGCGTGCGGTTCTTCGAGGGGTGGGAGGGCGTGCGGCATGTGTACGAAGATACGCTCACCGCGCAGTCAGAGTTGCTCAACTTTGCCAACTCGGCCGTCGTCCGCAAATTTTGGCAGCAGTATGACGAGGAGTACGTGGAGCAGCGGGTGAAGCGCGGCATACATTTGCGCGGCATCGCGCCGGATGACGCGACCGGCAAGCGCGTGCACGGCGAAGACCGTGAGAAACTCCGGGAGATTCGCCTCGTCCCTGCAACCGACTTCGACTTTACCAACGAGATCAACGTCTACGATCACAAAGTCGCCATCTGCTCCTTCGACTCTGGGCTGAAGGGCGATGCGGATATGTTCGGTGTGATTATCGAGAGTAAAGAAGTCGCCAAAACACAGCGGCAGATATTCGAGATGGCGTGGAGGTATGCGGGACGCCGCGATCGGTAGTATGCAAAAAGGTGCTGGACGAGATCCAGCACCGGAGGCGTTATACGGCCGCGAATGATAGGGTCACTCGCGAGCATCGCAGTTATTTTTTCTCCTCATTTTTTGGCTTCTTCGCGACCAGCTCGATGTCATTTGTGATCGTCTTGAGCCAATCTCGGTTGACGATGTAAAGGAACAAGGCAGAACCACGCTTGTTGATCATGGAAGTTTCGGCATGCAAGAGCCCTCCTTCTCCCTTCTCTAATAGAGAGAAATGTTGGATTTTCTCTACTCCACCAGAGATAGTGACCTGCAGGTCTTTCACCATCTCTGCGGCCTGCTCCTTACCCTTTTCCTGGAGCAGGTAAGCATCCCTGCTTACAGTGATGACGATGTCCTTACCGCTGCCAGCGATCGTCACGCCAGGTCCAAAGATATCCGAGAATGCAACGTCACGAGCGATGCCATCTGCGAACCACTGAGCTTGCCAGCGGGATTCGCGGATGATTTTTTCCTTAGTTGCCTCCGTGAACGCTGTTGCGTAGGCCTTTCGTCCGGCGTCATTGCCGGTGGCCTTCAGTGCGTTTTCCATACGTTTGAAGATCGCGGCAATGCGGTCGAATTCTTGCTGACCTGAAATTCCCTTTTCTAAGGCCAGCCGCTCGGCGTTCGTGGTCAATATCGAATCGATCTCGTCATGGAGATCGATCTTGGCCTGCTGAATCTCTCCGTTTCGCTTGGCGAGCAGGCTCTTTGCTAGCTGATCAGAGGCAGCTTTCTTTGACTCCGCTTCCAACTGCACGAAAACACGATATACACCCTCCGTGGCGGTAACCGGTTTCGCTTTCTCCTCTTCACTCTTGAGGAGGGCGCGCAATTTCCAGCTAACGTCTTCACTTTCGCTTTTGCGTGCATCGATGGACTTCTCCGTCGCTTCGATCAATTCCTCTCTTTTCCTGTACGCCTCGTATTTCAGGACGTATGTACTATTAGCCGTAACGTCCAGTGGAGGCATTTCGAATGCTACCTTCACTTCCTGCTCCAAGCGCACGATGGAGTCGACAACTTTTTTACTCACGATGTCTCCACCGACGGATAGATGGAGACCCAGTGCGAAAGCGCGAGGGCCTTCGGCAAGCGCGAGATCTGCTTTGCGGCGTTTCTCGCGGTCAGCGACCTGATGATCGCTGACAACTTTACCGAGAAGCATGTACGCTTCTGGCAAAAGTTTGTCGCGCAATTCTCCGTACAGAAGGAGCGTTTCCACAGTCAGATCATTCGAACGATTGCGCTGCTCACTTGTGATGTAGGGATTCTTTCGCTGTTCAGCGAAAATCTCCTTCAATCGATTGTTTTTCTTGTCCAGACTGAGCGGCTTCAATGCCCTTTCAATAGCATCCTTACCGACTCCTCTTCCTTGCCACAGCTCAGCTGTGACTTTCAAGTCGCGGAGTCGGGCATCGATGCCTGACTCAATAAAGCCCCGGTCGTTTTTTCTGAAGAGCTCCGCATCGGCGTTCAGGTCAGCCAGAAACAAATTTTAAATGTCGGTCTGCGTGACGTCTTTGATCCCGTACTTCTGTGCGAGATCCTCGGCCTTTTTCAAACGCTCAAGCTCTTGCTTTAGGAGCGCGTCGAGCCGACGGATGCCGGCACCGATGCCATCCTGGCGCCTCATGAATTCCTCTCTTTCGCGATCAACCGTCTGGTTATTGTATGGTTTTTTGGCCTGAGCCAAGTAATACTCGTACTGACTCTGCGCGTCTGCGCGGGCACCGCTGAAATCAGCGACCCAAATCTCTCTGAGGACCAACGGATTGCTCCAGGGGAGCTTCGCCATTTCGTTGTTTTGTTCACGGACAGCCTTCTCGCTCGTCGTGAGTGCGGATAACTGGGTCGGGATCGGTATTTCCGTGGCGGGCAGTGGCGGGCGATCGGGGGGGTTCGCCCCTTTTAGCACCGCTGGTCGCTGTGCCGAGGCCTCGCTGCATGTCAGTGCCATCATGATGGCTATGGCATACAAAGAAATCGTCTTCGTTACGGTTCGATCCTTCGCGCTTTTCACTTCGACGATATCTATAGGAAGGTCTCTCTGGCTCTCTGCTGAAGGTTTCATGGGGAGTTGTTTAAAGAATACGTATAGTTTATAACTTATATTTGATTATTAGTCAATGTTCTTTTTCAAGCTGCGGCTCAGGCTCAGCAATCGTTTTGGGTATACTCCTGCCATGCGCCAGTACCTCGACCTCCTCCAGCACGTCCTCGACCATGGTGTTCATAAGGATGATCGTACGGGTACGGGGACAATAAGTGTTTTTGGCTACCAAATGCGCTTCGATTTATCGCAGGGCTTTCCGCTCGTCACCACCAAGAAGCTGCACACCAAGTCGATTGTTCATGAGCTGATCTGGTTTCTAAAGGGCGACACGAATATCAAGTACTTGAAGGACAACGGAGTCACGATTTGGGATGAATGGGCAGATGCAGAGGGCAACCTTGGTCCCGTGTACGGCGAGCAGTGGCGCAAGTGGCAGGGAGCTGATGGCAAGATCTACGATCAGATTTCCCTGCTCATCGAGCAGATCAAAAAGAATCCCAACTCTCGGCGGCTGATTGTGAGCGCGTGGAATGTGCCGTACATAGAGAAGATGGCGTTGCCGCCGTGTCACTGTCTGTTTCAGTTCTCCGTGACACCTGCGGTGTCACGGACCCTGAGCGATCCCGAGCGAAGCGAGGGAGAGTCGAAGGGTATGTTGCACTGTCAGCTCTATCAGCGTAGTGCGGATATTTTTTTGGGTGTGCCGTTCAACATCGCCAGCTATGCGTTACTCACACACATGATCGCGCAGGTGTGTGGATTGGAGGTAGGGGACTTTGTCCACACGCTTGGCGATGCGCATTTGTATCTCAATCATCTGGAGCAGGCGAAGCTGCAGCTGTCGCGTGAACCGAAGGCATTGCCGAAGCTCAAGCTGAATCCGCGGTCGTCGATTTTCGACTATGTGTTCGAAGATGTTGTCATTGAGGGATATGACCCGCATCCGGGGATTAAGGCGCCTATAGCTGTCTAGGTTGTAGGTTGTAGGTTGTAGGTTGTAGGTTGTAGATTAGGGACATGATTGTTTCATTAATCGTCGCCGCTTCCGACAATAACGTCATTGGCAAGAACAATGCCCTGCCTTGGCATTTGCCGGATGATTTACAATACTTTCGTATGGTGACGAAGGGGCATCCCGTCATTATGGGAAGGAAAACATACGAATCAATTGGTAAGCCATTACCCAATCGAAGGAATATTGTTTTATCAAAAACATTGAAAGAAATTCCTGCAGGCGTAGAGGTGGAAGAGTCACTCGGGCCAGCTCTCATGAAACTTGCGACGCAAGTTGATGACAATGAGGAAGTTTTTGTTATTGGAGGCGCACATGTTTTGCTTGAAGCTTTTATCACGTATGTTGCCAACAAACTCTACCTCACTCGCGTGCATGCAGAAGTCGAGGGTGATGTGTTTTTGCCGGAGATCGATTGGAGTCAGAGGAAGAAAGTATCCGAGAAACATCATCTCGCAGATGATCGGCACCAGTATGCGTTTACGTTTGAGGTGTATGAAAAACGTGCGTAAGCCCGTTATACCGGAATTTGTTGTGTCGCACAGTGGAACGAGCCGAAGCCCCACGTCATGATGCGGCTATCCATTGGGACAATGCGCCGAGTTGGAAAACATGTTTGCAGCGTTGCGATCGCCGCGGCGTCATTTGGGTCATTCCACACCGGCAGCAGCACGCATTCGTTTGCGACATAGAAGTTCGCGTAGCTGGCCGGGATGCGAAAGCCTTCCTTCTCTGTTACCGTTGCCTTGGTCGGCTCATGTTCGCTCACATAGACCGGCTTGGGCTGCGTGATCGTGAGGATTTCCAGCGGTTGGCCGTCTTGATCACGCATTGTTTGTAGGCGCTTCAGATTTTCCTGGAGCGGCTTGTAATCTGGATCGCTCGGATCTTCGTTGATAATGGTGACGACGGTCTTCGGCCCCACGAAGCGCGTGAGGTCGTCGATGTGACCGCTGGTGTCATCACCTGCGATGCCTTCGCCCAGCCAGAGAACGTTGGTAATGCCGAGTTCTGCTTTCAATCGGTCTTCGATCTGCTGTTTGTTGAGACCGGGATTGCGGTTGGGGTTGAGCAGGCAGTTTTCGGTCGTCAACAGGCTTCCGCAGCCGTTGACGTCGATGGAGCCGCCTTCAAGAATCATCGGAACTTTGCGGCTCTTGAGCTTCAGTCGCTTGGCAAGGAGTGTTGGAATCGCATCGTCCAGATCGTGTTGCCATTGATTGCCCCAGGCGTTGTATTCGAAGTCGAGGATAAGACGCTCATTGACCACCCCTCGACTATGCTCGGGGTCTTCGTCTGCGCTGCGCTTGACGAAGATAGGCCCATGGTCGCGCGCCCAGGCGAAGTTGCTCGGGATTCGGTGCAGATGCACGCGCTCGCCCTTTACTCCGGCTTTTTTCAGTTCTTGTTTGATCTCAGTTTCCAGCACCTCGTCATGGCTGATGATGTGCACCTCTTCTCCTACTTCAAGCTCTTTGACCATCCGTGCCCAGATGGCCGGGACATGCTCGAAAAGCCCAGGCCAATGTTGTTCATCATGCGGCCAGGTGAGCATGGTGCCCTGGTGGGGCTCCCACTCGGCGGGCATACGAAAATGAGCGGATAGCGGGTAGCGTGTAGCAGGTAGCGTCATGATTTTCTGGTGATGCCGGAGTAAGTTTCGGGTCGTCTGTTCTCCAAAAAGCGCCAGGACTTTTGCAATGCCTTCACGCGCGAGAAGTCGCACTCGGCGAGAATGATTTCTTCTTTTCCGGAGGCGTGAGCCAGTATCTTGCTGCTCGGGTCTGCGATGAACGACCCGCCCCAGAAGTTGATCGAACTTTCTTTTCCGACTCGATTGATTCCAGCGACGTACACGCAGTTCGCGGCAGCGTGCCCAAGCTGCACATTGGTCCACATGGCTTGCCAGTCACCCGTGATATTTTCCTCGACCGATCCGTCGATCGTTCCGATTGCTGTCGGATACACGATCAGCTCCGCGCCCATGAGTGTCGCGATGCGCGCGGCCTCCGGGTACCACTGGTCATAGCAGATCAGTGGCGCGATTTTTCCGTAGGGAGTATCGAACACGCGGATACCCGTGTCGCCCGGCGCGAAGTAGTGTTGTTCGTGGTAGAGAATGTCCTCGGGAATGTGCGTCTTGCGGTAGGTGCCAAGCAGCGTTCCATCGGGCCCAAAGACAGGAGCGGTGTTGTAAAATTTTTCATTTCGCGACGCGGCGTCGCGACTACGCTCGAAGATCGATCCGCCGATGAGCACGATTTTGTTCTTCCTGGCGCTGTCGCTCAGAGCCTGCGTTGTCGGACCTGGCAGAGATTCGGCAAGATCGAATGCTGAGCGGTCATCCTTGTTCTGACAAAAATAGGGCCCCAAAAATAATTCGGGCAATACAACGATGTTGGCGCCCTTTTTGGCTGCACTATCAATCATGGTCAGCGCCTTTTTCAGGTTTGCTTGGGGCAAGCCGTCGCACGACATTTGTATCAGGCCAACGGTGACGAGACGTGGTGTCATAACAGACTCGTGCAGTATACCAACATTCCATCTGGATTCTCAGTCTAAAGTGTGTAGTATTTCGTCGTTTGCATTCTTCTCACTCTTTCTTATGGGTCCCATCTCACAATTCATGGAAAAGAACTACCGGCACTTCAATGCGCGCGAGACAGTCGCTGCGGCGAAGGGCTGGATAGAGTTCGCCAATCGCGGTGGAAAAATGATGGTGTCACTCGCCGGAGCCATGAGCACCGCCGAGATCGGCATTTCGCTTGCACCGCTCATCCGTGCGGGAAAAGTGAGTGCCATTACCTGCACGGGAGCGAATATCGAAGAAGATGTGTTCAACTTGGTGGGCAACAGCAAGTACAAGCTGCAGCCGGGGTGGCGCATGCTGACCATGGAGGCAGACCTCAAGATTCGCCAAGAGGGTTTTAATCGCGTCACCGATACCTGCATCCCCGACGACGTCATGGTGGAAATCCACGAAGCGATGCAAAAACTCTGGATAGAGGCAGGCGAGAAGGGCGAGAGCAATTTTCATTGGGAGTATTTCTACAAGTTAATTCGTAGCGGCTTCTTCAAGGGCAAGAACGACGTGCCTATGGAAAACTCGTGGCTTGTCGCCGCGTGCGAGATGAATATTCCCGTGTACACACCGGGCATGGAAGACTCAACGCTCGGTAACATGTTTGCCGCTGACGTGCAGCGCGGTAAGGTCAAGCACTTCAATGTCATCAAGTCGGGCACGGAGCAATTCGCTCATTTGACCCAGTGGTACAGGGAGAACGACAAAGGACACGAGATCGGCTTCTTCCAGATCGGTGGCGGTACACCCGGAGACTTTGCGATGTGCGTGGTGCCAGCGCTCATCATGGACCATGAGGAAAAAGTCAGACCATGGCGCTACTTCTGCCACATTGGAGATTCCACGCCGTCGTTCGGTTCGTACTCCGGCTGTCCACCGAACGAGAAAGTCACCTGGCACAAGCTGGATTTGAAGACCGTGGACTTCACGATCAATTCCGATGCGTCGATTGTTGCCCCTCTCATATTTAGTTACGTGCTCGGGCTCTAGCGTTTGCCCCCGCGAAGACATTTTTCTTGACAGAAAAGATCGTGCCATTGAGAATGCTCCACTCATTCTCCTGTTCCCATGCTGTTGCACTGCTCAAAGTCACTGTTTGTGAAAAGCGATGCCGGTCCTCTCGCTGAACGCTTGACCCAGGCGATGGGTAAGCCTATCGACGTGCTTCCCGGAACAGGACAAGAATTCCACGTCGCCTGCAATTTGATCAAGGGCGATAGCCATCAGCAACTTCTCGATCTTTTTCAACGAGAAGGAATCACCGTGACTCAGCAAGAGTGAGCAATAGCGGACGCTGCGCTTGCGGTGTTGCCGCCCCACTGTGAGACGGCGCATGGAAACAATCGCTTGACCTTCAGAAGCGCATCGTTACAATCACGCATTGTTTACCTTTCCTCTTAATCGTTCTAGGAAATGCACAAAGGTACCGCGAGGTCGCATCGGCAGTCATCACGCTCCTTCTCCGTCTCGTCCCGGTATATGCGCGACCGGTGGACGCAATTTTTATCGCAAGATGCGAAAGGAATGCTGTTGATCGAGGGAATCAGCGCGGAATATTTGGTCAATAAATACGGAACACCTGTCTACGTGATGGTCGAGAGTGAAATTCGGAGGCGCTGCCAGCGTCTCAAGCAGACGTTCGGCCCCGAGGTTTGCCTGCAGTATGCCGTGAAGTGTAACAGCAATCTGGCCATTCTTCGTCTTATGCGCGAAGAGGGTTTGGAATTGGATTGTTCGAGTGTGGGCGAAGTCATTCTCGGTCTGCTGGCTGACTTCAAGCCACGGCAGCTGACGTTGACGAACCTTTACAAGAGCGCTCAGGACCTGCACTTCGTCGCCAAAATCGGCATTCAGTCGGTGACAGCAGATAGCATCGAAGAAATAGAAAATATCGCTGCGACTGCTAGGAAGCTTAAGAAGCATATCGATACCGTTATCCGCGTCAATCCAATGATCGAAGTTGGTACGTTTTCCACCAAAGATAACAAGTACGGCATCCCGATCGGGTACGTCAACCGCGCAATCGATCTGGCATTCAATAGCCCGTACGTCGATCTGACTGGCTTCCACTTCATGGGGGGGTACTCGCACAATCCCAAAACGTTCAAGGTGGCGGCCCGGGCACTGATGAAGCCCCTGCGCTACTGCAAAGAGCGTGCAATCCGCGTGAGAACGTTGTCGCTGGGCGGCGGGTTCCCTGCGGCGATCGGCGAAGAAGACGCATACCCCATCGAGGCCATGAGCGATTTTCCTCAGTATTTCAAACGATTGCTCCAGCGCAACAAGCTTGAGCCGGTCAAATTGTTGTTCGAGCCCGGCAAGAGCATCGTCCTCAACGCAGGCATCGGTTTGACGCGCGTCATTTCCAAAAAGCGTCTGGGCAAGAATAGCAGGGTCATTAACGTCGACGGATCGACCTATAACTTCGTTCCCGACAGCCTCATTCAAACCGGCGTTCATTATGACATTCTGCCGGCTTCCAAGCTCAATTCTCCGCGAGTGCACAATCTGATGGTCGGCGGCAACACCTGCGATTGCTGGGACATCATTGTCAAGAGTATCGAAATGCCGAAGCTGCGCGCTGGCGACTTGCTTGCGATCATGGATGTTGGCGGCTATGCCAGCGTCGAGGCCAGCAACTTCAATACCAATAAACGTCCGCCGATGATCATGGTTCATCCCGACGGCACGACCACGCTCATCCGCCGTCGCGACCGCTACAGCGAAATGTTCGCTCCCGAGCTCGACGTGCTCAAGATGGCCGGCCCCGACGAGCTGGAGAAGTACCACAACCTGTACCGTGTGAACATCGACAAGATCTGGAAGGGGAACAAGACGAAGAAGAATGGCAACGGTCACAGTGCGCGCAAGGCATTTGAGAAGATTGCGCAAGCAACAGAGCCGCGGAACACAAAGAAGAAGAAAGTGCGCGGGAAGTAGAGGATGTGCGCGGCATCGATGCCATGATCACGATCATCTTTTTTTGCTTTGCCGTAAGCCAACATTCCAGGACGTCATCGCTTCGACATTCCTCGGCATTCTCTTTTTTTCTAGAACGATGACAATAGTGCCATGAAGACACTCAACTCCACACCATCGGCGGATACACAGGCGATTATCAGTCAGCGCATTGAGCAAAGCGACGCTCTGGCGTTGCAGCAAGCGGCTCAGTCGCAGAGTCGTGTGAAGGATGTCCGTGGCATCCAACACGAAAAACTTGAGGAATTATTCACGAGTTCGGAGGATGGACCGGCTGAGCCAAATGTCGAACAACAGTCTGCGTTGCAGGAAGCGAGGAAGAAGGTCGATGCCATCAGTAACGTGCGCGAGGCGCAGACCGCCGATGTGGCAGACGCCAAAGTCATGGAGCAACAGGACAGCACCGTCGGACTGCAGAAAGATGGCAGCAAAGAGATTCTCTTGTCGGACTCGATTCTCGGTGCCACGAGCCTGCAATCTAGGCCGGACTTGGCCAAGAAAGTAACAAAGCATGAACTGGCGCACCGCATGCAGGAGGATGGCGATGCCTCGTTTTCGTTGCCGCCAACTGGCAACCCAGCGCTCGACGAGAATCGCAACGAGATCCGACGCCTAGTGTTCCGCGAGCGGGATTCCATGGAGGCCGAGGGCGGCGTGCATGCGTACACGTCGAGGAAGTATAAAGAGCAGTACTGGAACGTTGCGGAAGCGGTGAAGCAGGAACTCAACAAACGAGGAAAGAATGGCGACCAGCTGATCCACAATGCCGGGAAAACCATGGATGGCTTTCGGCAAATGCACAGGGAACTGGTGAGTGCCGTTATTTCACCAATGACAAAAACTCCTGCCGTGTCCTGGCATCGCGCTTAAAGCTGCCGCGCACATGGCTGGTGACCGCTGCGCTGTGCTGCTTTTCTACGCCGCGCATCATCATGCAGAAGTGACTTGCCTCGATGACGATGCCGATGCCTTTGGGCTTCAGCACGTCGTGCAGCGCGTCGCAGATCTGCTGACCCAAACGCTCTTGTACCTGCAGCCTGCGGGCGAACATATCCACGATGCGGGGGATTTTGCTGAGCCCGATGATGTTTTTGTCAGGGATGTAGCCCACGTGTACTTTCCCGACGAACGGTAGCAGGTGGTGCTCGCAGAGCGAGTAGCATTCGATGTCCTTCACGATCACCATCCCGTCGGTGTCCGCTGGAAACAGGGCACCGTTCACGATGTCCTCGAGCTTTTGATCATAGCCGGAGGTCAAATACTTCATCGA
>CAYWEU010000044.1:0-4954 GCA_964457395.1 uncultured Candidatus Peribacteria bacterium | reverse complement strand
GTCAGTAGAATAGGTCGGATAAGTGAGTCTAGCGCAGGGGTGAGATCGCGCATAGCGTCGAACCAATCTGTTCGCAGAAGGTGCAGAATGGCGAGCTAATTATAATTAGACCAAAAATAGAGGAAGAAGTCCATAAAACGGCTTACATATGCGCGGATATTCTGACATTTGCACACTATTCCCATGCAAATACCGACAATTTTTATTTTCATTTTGCCCTCGTTGGTTCGAATCTAGCGAGGGTCAGCCCGGCTTGCCGGATTCCTTCTCTTTCGCCTCTTCCTCAGAAAGATCGGTACGATGAAACAGATTTCCCATTCATAGCCACGCGTTCAGCGCAACGACGTATCAATTCTCAGCGACCTGCCCACGCGGCGAAGATCGACAGGATTGCTCACAGCAAAATGTGACCGAGCGTACTGTGAAGATCCCCTGAGTAAAATGTCCGGCCAAGGGGCTACCTTTACAGAAAAAAGATGCAGTTTTTCCCGAATAGTGGTACACTGGAACCATGACGTTCGGGAAAGGAAAAACCCTCCGGCAACTCTCGCCCGTTCTCCGCGATCCCGAGAAACGACAGCAGATCATCCTCGATCGCGTCGAGCGCAACAGCGTTATCGAAGGGCTTCCACGGTTCGATGCGAACGTCCGCGAGGCGTGCCGTCGCGAGATGCAGCAGGTCAGTCGGTAACGAGTGCATCGCGGATGACCGCGATCATCGGGCCGTAGTCTTTCAGCATCGCCGCTTTGGCGGCGTCAATATATTGGTCACGCCCGGCATCGGTCATGTTGTATTGCAGAGGCAACCGTCCGGTCTGCACCGCAAGCAGATTCGTGACGGGCTTGCTGATCCGCACCGTGCGCCAGCGTCCCGCCCACTCAAAGAGTCCGCTGAAGATAACGCTATGGATGTGGCGGAGGAGCTCGGCGGTCAAAGGAGTATCAGCGCGGACCTCGCCAAGCAGTTGCTCGTACGCTCGGGCGAGTGCCTTCTCTTCCTCGACTTGGAGCATATGCAAATCCGTGATGCCTTTGACGTTCCTCAGCACCTCTTCGTTTGTATCCATGTACTGCGCTTCGCTGTTGCCCGACGTGTCGTAGCGATCAGCCGGTTGTTTGGTCCTCTTGCTGGGCACGCGAGGAGTATACCGGAGAATGGGTCAGGCGGAGGCGTGCAAATGCACCTGTTCATGTGGCACCTCTCGCAGGAATTTATACCAGTCGATCAGCATCCGGAGGAGACAGTTCGCGACTCCCGACTTCACATCGACGCCCTTGCGCTGGGTGATGGGATTGTGGTACACTTGTGCCACACTTTTGTTCCACCTCTCCCATGTCGTCCAAGCGCCGTCTGAACATCACTCTCAGTAAGCAGCTCTCCGTCTTCCTTCACCAGATTTCCCTGCGCGACGACGTGCCCGAGGCGACAAAGGCCCGGGAACTCTTGGAGCGCGCTCTCGAACTGGAAGAAGACGCCTACTTCAGCACCGAGGTCGCCCGCCGCGAGAAAAAGACACGCCGCTGGGTGGGGCACGACGCCTTCTGGTCCTCGCTCGCATGAGGTACGCGGTCGAGTACAGCGAGCTCATCAACCGCAAGGAACTCAAGCGGATTCCGAAGGCTGACTTGCGGATGATCCGTGACGCCATTGACGAGAAGCTCACAACCGCCCCCGAGGTCTTCGGTAAGCCCCTGCGCTTCTCGCTCAAGGGGCACCGCAGTCTGCGCGTGGGCGAGTACCGCGTGATCTTCCGCATCGACGCCGCGATTGTGCGGATCCTCCTCATTGCCCATCGGTCTGTTGTGTATACAGAAGCAACCCAGCGGGTAGGACGCAAGCGCGGTGTCTAGCGGCCATTTCCCTGGCCAAAATCAAGGATTTTTGGTATACTATTGAGAAATTCTGCTTTTCATGACCACACAAAAAACTACAGTGCCACTGTCGACGGAAACCGGCGCAAACTCCAAGAGCCTTCTCTGCCTGGGGCTCGGCATACTGTTGCTCGCGCTGTTTTTAGCATTCGTCATGTTGTCGAAGGGGGATCAACTCTGGCTAAATCTTTTCACGAACACGTATCAGCGTGTGGACGGACAGCCGCTTGTCACTTTGGCACGGGGCATCGGGCTGCCGATCGGAGAAACGTTGTCGTTGATACTGCTCGCGGCCGGTGCGTTGGTGCTCTGGTTCTTCCTGGCACTGCGGTACCGGGCACGGCGTTTGGTGTCACGACGCTGGGCGGCGAGAGCCGCTTTCGTGTTCGTGGTGTCCATGGTGGGCTTTGGTGTCGTCGGCACGACGTTGCACCTGACATGGCTCGTGCAAAACTTGCGGATCTTGCCCTCGCTCCTACTCGTCTCACTGTCGCTCTTTGCCGCTATCGAGCTCCATCGAGAAAGCAAGAATCAAGCGGCATACTTCTCTCGTCGATCCGTGCTGCTCGTGCTGGCGCTTGCCTTCGTTGGCTCATACGCCGTCTACAGAGCCTCTCCGACTCTCGACTTGCTGCCGTGGGTGGCGGGGCTGCTGCTGTGCTTCGTGGCACTCAGTTTCCTGCTTACCGAGGGCAGTTGGGCGCAGGATACGGCGCTTTCTGCGATCGTCGCCATGACCATCCTCCAAGGAAGCGCCTTTGCGTATGCCATCTTCTCCCGCTCCCTGAGCGGAGAAAATCACGTGAGCGCTGCTTTGTTCTTCGCGAGCTTCCTCGTGCCGATCTTGACCATTAGTTTCAAGATTTTCCGGCTGTATTACGAGATGGAACAGCGGCGTTGGAGCACGCAAGCGGAGAACATACCGCGCTACTTAGGTAACCAAGAAGTGCCCAAAGAAACGCTCAACTACATCGTCAAGACGCAAATGGCTCCCATCCTCGTCCTCAACGCGAGCGGCCAGGTTATTTTCGTGAGCGAAGGGTACAGCAAGATGCTCGACCGCACGCTATCCAAGATGATCGGCCAAGCACCTGACGACTGGACAACGCCTCTAGAAGGCGGTCCGTACATGAAGCAGATTCTCTCGCAGGTGAGCGTGCGCAAGAAACCCGAGTCGCACACCATGCGTCACCAGCTTGCAAGCGGCAAATACCTGGATGCGAACATTACGGTACAGCCGGTGTTCGATACGTACGGCTGTGTCAATTCGTTCATCATCACCGAGCAAGATCTCTCGCAAGGCGCGGAGCGCACGTTGCTCCTCAAGCAAATCCTGGAGAACATGCACTTGGGTATCTGTCTGCTGGACGTGCCATCGCTGCGCATCGTCCATGCCAATGCGTACGCACTGGTACTCTTGCGGCGTATCGGGTTCCCGTCGCTCGAAACGTTTTCGGACCTCTACTCGGCGTTTCGCACAGCCAAAAACGAGGCCTACCCGCAAGACAGCATTCCCTTGGACAAGACGTTGCAAACCGGAGAAGAGGCAGAGTGCGACGACATCGCTATTCTCGATCAGAAGAAGAGCACCGCGAGCACCATATGGCACATGCATGCGACGCCCATCTTCGATCACACGGGAAAACTGCAACAGGTGCTGCTGTCGTTCGACGATGTCACCTCGCAGAAAGGCGTCATCCAGACCATGACCGACTACGTCTCGATCATCGCGCACCAACTGCGCACGCCGCTGAGTGTCCTGCGTTGGTCGCTCGACGAGATCCGCGACAACGCGTCCATGACCGATGCGCAGAAGCACAATGTCTACAAGGCACTCAGCGAAACGACCGACGGCATGCGCGGCATTGTCCAGAGCTTGCTGAGCCTGTGTACTATCGAGAGTGGCAAAGTCCCCAACAAGCCCGTGCGATTGAAGTTGGATGACCTCGTCGGCGAGGTGTTCAAGGAGTTCCAGTCCCTCCTCGAAAAGAAAAAGATCACGCTGCAGACCTCGGTGCTCCAAACCTTGCCAGAGTGCGAGCTGGATGCCGGGCTCGCCCGCCAGATGATGCAGAAACTCATCGAGAATGCCGTGCAATACACACCAGACGGCGGCACCATCGACAGCATTCTCTCGGTTGAGAATAACCGCGTTCACTGGATGCTCCACGACACGGGCATCGGTATCGCCAAAGACGACCTTGCGCGGATCTTCGAGAAATTCCATCGCGGAGACAACGCGCAACACGTGTCTGCCTACGGCCTGGGTCTGGGTGTCTACACCGCCAAGCTCATCGCCAACGAGCTACAGTGTCAGATCAAGTGCGAGTCCGAAGAAGGCCACGGAACGACCTTCCACGTGTATTTTGGCACGGGGTTGCCGGGGCATGCATGAGAAGAATGTGCAGAAGCGTTTGCTAAGAATCTTAGGACTGAAGCAACGTCGGTAGAGGCGACTGCTTGTGCTTTCGTGATGAGTAAAAAGCTAAAAAACAAGCGATCCATGTAATGGCGACATTCAGAAAAAATGTTCCTAAAGCTACGTGTGTTGGGTTTTCCCAAGGAGAAACCAGGCCGACCCACCGTGGAGCAGTAGGCGGATCGGCCTGATGAATATCTTGTCGTACGAAAGCAAATGGAAGTCCATGTCCTGGCGTGCCGTTGTCATACTTCGCTGGCAGAAATGCAGAGAAGCCAATGAGAATGACACTAATCACAAGAAGAAGCAGAAGATGATGCTTGCGCATTTGCTCGGGGGAAAAAGGAAATTACTTCGTCCAGTATTTTGAACCAGGAACGGAAATTTGCCATGCAGAAATGAGACGTTCCGTTTGGTCGGCAAAACTGCACCACGTGGAATAACAATACGACGGCGATCGATGGCCAAGCTGAGCGGAAAGTTTGCCCGTATCTTTCGTGGCATTGCCGCGAGCAAGACTCATATACGTAAAGTACCAGACATTCTTTTTGATCGATCGAGCATCTGCGGCCCCTATAGTATAGGCAAGTTCGAAGAGGCGTATGTAGTGCGTGGGAAGCCCATTCCTACCTCACTTTTATCAAGGTATGTCTGTCCATCGTA
>CAYWEU010000043.1:0-8452 GCA_964457395.1 uncultured Candidatus Peribacteria bacterium | reverse complement strand
CAAGCAGAGTTTCGAGACATTCCACCGCTTGACGATCAGTGACGCGGCCATCGAGAGCGCCGTGAAACTCAGCAAGCGGTACCTCACCGAGCGTTTCTTGCCCGACAAGGCCATCGACGTGCTCGACGAAGCCTCGGCCGGCAAGAGCATCCTGAATACCAGCACCGGCACGCCGCCACGACTCAAGGAAATCGACAAAATTCTGCTCGCGATCGAGTCGAAGAAGCAGGTTGCCGTGAAGGAGCAGAAGTACCAGCTCGCGCTGAAATTGCGCAAAGAAGAAGAGGAGCTGCATCAAGAGAAAAAGCAGCTAGAAGGCCAGATAGACGGCGACCGACGCTCCCCCATCGAGATCAACGACGATGACATTCACGCGGTCATCGCGCGCATGACGGGCATCCCCGTCACTCGCTTGATGAAGTCCGAGACCAAACGACTGACATCGCTGGAAAACGTCTTGCGCAAGCACGTCGTGGGACAGAACGAAGCGATCCAAAAAGTCGCACGGGCCATTCGTCGCAGCCGTGTTGGCATCTCCGATGCCAAGCGCCCCATAGGGTCGTTCCTGTTCATGGGCCCCACAGGAGTCGGCAAGACCGAGCTGGTGAAGACGCTTGCGAGAGAAGTATTCCAGCGCGAGGACGCACTCGTGAAGATCGACATGTCCGAGTTCATGGAGCGCCACAACGTGTCGCGCCTCACCGGTTCGACGCCGGGCTACGTCGGGTACGAGGAAGGCGGACAGCTGACAGAAGCCGTGCGACGCAAGCCCTACTCGGTTGTGCTGTTCGACGAGATCGAGAAAGCACACCCCGAGTTCTTCAACATCCTCCTGCAAATCATGGAGGACGGCACGCTCACCGACGGGCAGGGCAAGACCGTGGATTTCCGCAACACGATCATCGTCATGACGAGCAATATCGGCGCGGACAAACTGACGAAAGAAGCCGGAAAAATAGGATTCAAACTCGGCAGCGACGCCAAGGCCGAGGAAGAGCAATATGAAAACAAGAAGCAAGAGGTGCTCAAGGAACTCAAAGAGCATTTCCGTCCCGAGTTCCTCAACCGCATCGACCAGACTGTGATCTTCAACGCGCTGCCGCAAGACGTCATCCGCAAGATCGTCCAGCTGCACATCGGCGCACTCACAGACCGCCTGAAAGAACGCGGCTTCGGACTCGTCGTCGACCAACAGGCCGTGTCGACCCTGGCCGAACTGGGCTTCGACCCAGAGTACGGCGCACGCCCAGTACGCAGGACGGTCCAAGACCGATTGGAGGACCCCATCGCCGAAAACATTCTGAAAGGCATGTTCCGTGAAGGTGACACCATCAAAGTCGTCGGCAGAGCCGGTCAGGAGCTCGTGCTGATGCACGCGGACAAAGCTGCTGTCAGCAAGGCGGAGCAGAAGCAGGCAGTAGCATGAGAAAAGAATCCACTTCGAGCTAGCCACATACCATCTTTTTGTGCTATAATGGCAAGAAACCTACACAAACCCATGCTCCAACCCGTCAAAATCCCACAGAACGTGTACGTGGAGGACCGAATCATCGGCCCCATTACGCTCAAACAACTGATCATCTGCGGTATCGGCGCCGGTATCGGCTATGCCTTGTACAGCGTGGCGTCTAAGGCCGGAGCTGTCAGTATCCCCATGACTGTCGCTCTCTGGAGCCCTGCTGGTGTTGCGGCGGCGTTCGCATTCGTGAAGATCAACGACTTGAGTCTGTTCAACATCATTCTGCTGATGATCGAACGCGCCAATAAACCCAACGTTCGCACCTGGAGCGGACACCCTGGCATCTCCATCAACATCGTCACGCGGCAGCCCCAAGCGGCGGCCCACACTGACAAAAAGCTGGAGGAAAACGTCAACAAATTGGCTGATCTGACCAAGCAGATGGAGCGGCGCGAGCGAGACCTCTCGACACTCGCAGAACAGGATTCATCGCAAATACAAACGCCAGAAGTCGCCGCCGAGCCCCCTGGTGCCGCTGTGCCAGAAGCCATAGAAGCTCTGGGGAAGGACAAACCGATTCCTGTGAAGAGTGACCGCATCAGCGCACAGGGCTTGGACCCGGCACGCTCCATCGACGGCCTCTCCGAAAACATGCAATCATTTGGACATCTCTTCAAAGATTCATAAACATTTATGGCAGAAACCTCTACCACCGGCGCAACGGACACCGTCCGCCAGAAGAAAAAGGCATTCGCGATGTCCACGCAGCGCTACCTGCCGATCGCCGAGATCAAAGAAGACACACTCGTGCTCAAAAACGGCGGCCTGCGGGCGATCTTGCGCGTGAGCGCGCTCAACTTCAACCTCAAGAGCGAGGTCGAGCAACAGGGCATCATCGCGGGGTATCAGTCGTTTGTGAACACGCTGTTGTTCCCGCTGCAAATCGTCATCCGATCCACGAAGCTCAATATCGACCCGTACATCAAGCAGCTAAGAGAACAGGCTCCGTCGCAGACGAACCTGCTGCTGCAGGACCAGACCTATGACTACGCCGATTTCATGGAAAAATTGGTCGACGTTGCGGACATCATGCAAAAGAATTTCTACGTGATCGTACCGCTGGATACGGCCAATAAAGCCAAACGCGGCCTGGTACAGCGGTTCATGGAATGGGTCGCCGCGGAAGATACGAAAGCCAAAGCGCTCCAGCGCAGCCGCGATTTTAAACCGCAGCAGAAAGTCTTGCGCGACCGCATAACGCTGGTGCAGTCGGGTCTCGAGAATATCGGCATTACCATGCAACGATTGAAGACGCCAGAACTCGTGCAGCTCTTCTACAATATTTACAATCCCCTGACCTCGCAAAAGCAGAAGTTCGGCACGTTAGAGGATCTGAATGCAGACAAGTCATTTGTGATGTAAAGCGCCAAGCAGGATTGACAGCAAAAAACCAAAGACGTACAGTAGCTGTGCTTCCCTTCCGTTTGCCGTGCAAGAGCGCGGGGAGCACCTCTTACTCCTTCCCTTGCACGCATACGTTTTGCCATGGCAACAGCCACAAAAGACAAGAATCAGAATCAGTTGATGCATGATTTGCTGAAGGATTCACCTCCTATGTTGCGAGCGCGTCCCGGTGAGCTCACCGAAGGAACGCTTATTTTTAAGGGCAAGAATAAACTTCTGCTCGACATCGGCGGTGTTGCAACGGGCATCATCTCGGGCCGGGAACTGCGTGATTCCATGAATACATTCCGCGACTTGAACGTCGGGGAACTCGTCACTGGGCTTGTCTTGGAAGAGGAAAACAACGAAGGAATGGTCGTGATGAGTTTGCGTATGGCCAGCCAGCAAAAGGCGTGGGACCGTTTCCACAAGATGATCCAAGACGACAAGACGATGGCATTCACAGCGCAAGAAGCGAACAAAGGCGGCTTGCTCGCCAACATCGACGGCATTCGCACCTTCTTGCCGGTCAGCCAACTGGCGCCGTCTCACTACCCTCGTGTGAACAACGCCGACAGCGCGGAGATCATCAACCGTTTGTCGAAGTACATCGGCCATCACTTCACCGTGAAGATCATCACCCTGGACGAAGACTCCGGGAAGATCGTCGTCTCGGAACGCGAGGCCATGGCCGAGGAACGCTCGAAGTCGCTGGAACAGCTCAAGCCGGGAGACACGAAAGAAGGGCTCGTCAGCGGTATCGTGAAGTTCGGATTGTTCGTGGCATTCGACGGACTGGAGGGGCTGGTGCACATCTCGGAGATCGCGTGGGGACACGTAAAAAACCCTTCTGAGTTCGCCGCAGTCGGCGACCGCGTGAAGGTCAAGGTCATCGGCATCGACGGCGAGAAGTTATCGCTATCCATCAAGCAACTGACCAAAGACCCTTGGGAGGAGATCGCTGAGCGGTACCCGGTGGGAGCCAAGGTCTCGGGCACTATCGTGCGCTTCGCGGATTACGGCGCGTTTGTTAACCTCGAGCGCGACATCACGGGCCTCGTGCACATCACCGAAATCGCGCACCAGAAGATCACCGACCCCGCCCAAGCAGTGAAGATCGGGCAGAAAGTGGAGGCGCAAGTGATCAACATCGATATCGACGAACGCAGAATCGGGCTCTCCATCAAAGCACTCAAGCCAATAGACGCTGCGACCCTGGAACAGATGAAGCGCGAGCGCGAGGAGCAGCAGGTGTCCCCACCTGCTGCCGGCGCCGAAGGCGCCGAAGCCGATATTCCGACAGGCATGCTCTTCATCGCATCGAAGACAGGCAAGAAATATTACGCTGTCGATTCCGCAGCAGGAAAAAAGATCAAGACCGAGAATCGTGTCCTGTTTGCCACGGAAGAAGAGGCAAAAGCGGCCGGGTACGAAGCATGAACACTGCCTATCTCCTTTATCCTATTTTCCTATGCGACCTCTGCCACCTCTTAAAGCCCCAATAGAAATACCTGGGATTGTACTAAAACTTTGCCCCAAGGACATCGTAGAAGATTTTCGAACAGGCAATATTGTCAGTGCGATATCTGAAATGCGAAAAAATATGGACATCATATTCCACCATCTCAAGCATCTGGATGCACAGAGACAGCCATTTTTGCAAGCGGTACTTTCCATGCTGCCAGATGCAAGCAGCGAAGCAAAATGTGTTCGCGATATGATAGACGGCACAGAAGCACAGAGACTTGTTGACCCTATGCCAAGAGGCGACGCTAAATATGTTCGCGATATGATGGACGGCACAGAACTACGGAGACTTGTTGGCCATATGCCAAGCGAAAAGTATTTGCTCTGACTGACTAGGAAATATTCGCCAAAAAGTGTAAATGCAGATACGGCACTTCTTGTCCGCCTTCTTTGCCGACGTGAAACGTGAGCTTGTACCCCACGATCCCCCGCTGTTTTGCAAATTGTTGGGCTTTGAGAATCAGCATTCCCGGGAGGTGCTCTGTGGCAGCATCTACGTCGGCAATCGATGCGACGAACATCTTTGGGACGAATAACAGATGCGTAGGAGCCTTGGGATGGATATCGTGAAAGACCAATACATCGGCATCTTCGTATTCGATCTTCGCAGGAACTTCTCGTGCGAGAATCTTATGAAAAATGGTTTGCTGGTCGGCCATAGAACGTGATGGTAGCAAAATCTGGTCTGCGCTGAGCAGAAAAAACTTGACATTTTCTCTTATATAAGCGAAAATATGGACATACATGAGTGCCATGAACACCTCCAATGAGCAGCAGTCCTCGACAATCATGGAAGTCGACAATTCGCCGGCGTTCGTTTTCCAGCCGCAGAAACTGACAGAGATCGTGTCGATGATCGACCTGATGGGTTCCATCAGCGAGCGCGTGCGCGAAGATGCGTCTGGCGACATGGGTGGTAGCTCGGGAGGCGCTGCGGCAACACAAGGAGCGGGAAGCAAATCGGCCTCCGCACGAGACATCGCACTTGCGAATTTGCCGATGCCACAGGTTATGCAAGGAAAGTTGATCGGACACATCCGTGGCGAGATCAAAACGCTCGACCGGCAAATCGGCAGCATCGCACGGTCCAACGCGAAGGGATCTGCATACATGCTGAGCGAACTCTACAAGAAAATCCGCCGCCTCTCGTCGCTCATCGACGAAATACTGCAGGCATCCGCCGACATGGTGCGACGTTTTTACGTCGCGGTGTTCGTGGATAAACAGCCAATTTTAGTGAGTAGACAGTAGTCAGTGATCAGTAATCAGTACACTGCCTGCTGACTACTCCCTCTCATACCATCCCCGGGTCATGCTGCGCCTCTCTCGCAACACCCGTGAGCGGATTCGTCACGGCCTCTACTATCGGCTTCGAGAGCATGCCGACGAGCTCATCGTTCGAAGGCAGTTTCTTGCTATCCACACCGCGCGACTTCCAGAGCGCACGCAGAGTTTTCATGTACGCGGCATCGGTCTTCAGCCGCTCGATGTACGACATGGCCATCATGAAAAAGCGTGTGTGCGGCAAGCGCTCCGCGAACGCATACACTGCAGCGACAAACGCTTCTTCGCCCCCGGCGAGCCGGTACGCAAATTGGTCTTCGACGACAGTGGCAATGGTCTCGGCATCCAGACCCGCCAACACCGTGAGCGCATCGGACGTCGCCGAGGGGAAATAATGCCGCACCCCTACCCTCCGAAGACTGCAGGGAACAGCCAAATCCGCAACGAGGTCCGCGACCTGGGTCGCAAGTCCTCCCTCTGTATTGTGATCTTCGACAACTATCAAATGTTGCGTTTCGAACGCAGCCTGCAACACGGCACTGGCATCTAGTGGCCGGATCGACGCGACGTTGAGCACGCGCACCGGGCGATCGTTACCGGCAAGAATATCTGCAGCTTTCACCGCCTCTGGCAGCGCGGCGCCGTAACTCAGGATCGTCGCGTGGTCTCTGGTATCTCCATGTCCCCGTACAACCGTCGCGCGGTTGTCAAACACGTACGACTCGTCGTAGACCGGCGTACCGTCGGGTCGCAGTAATTGCGGATGATTCGCGCGACCGGAGAATACATACACGCTCTCTGTGCCCTTGGCGATGATTTCTAGCCCTTTCTCGGCCATTGCGCCCGCCTGGTTGCTGTCGCCGGACACCCAGACTTGTGTGTGGTCGAAGGGAATGTTCGTGTAATTGCGATCTTGATGGGTTTCGCCGTCCTCGCCCACGTTGAGGCCGGAGTGCGTGCAGTCATGCAAAACACCGAGAGGCACATGGCCGGCATTGACGTCGATCAAGCGAGCATTGGCCCGCGCTTCGTTGGTGCCGAACGCCGCAAACGTGTACGTCACGGGCAACAGCCCAGCTTGGCGCATGCCAGCGGCCATCATATACATATTGGCTTCTGCGACTCCGACGTTAATAACTCTCGCTGGAAAAACTTTCTCGACTGCGCCAAACCCGCCCGAGTCTGCCAGGTCGGCGTGCAACACGACAATGCGATCATCGCCCTGCATCAACGCCTTGAGGTGCGTCGCACCAAAGTCTTTGCGTGCGGCACCTGGCTCTGTCGTCACCGTGCGCTTGTAGTTTTTCGGCAAGACAAAGGGCAAATGTGCGCTGGAACGTTTACGCTTGGCAGCCTCGAACGCCGCTTTGTACTGTTGTCGCATCGGATCAAAATCCTTCGTCAATTGTGCAAGTTCCGGCAGCTGTAGAGCAGCGAGTGCGTGCTGGGCTTCTTCGGGTGAGAGCGGCGAGCCGTGAAAATTCTTCTTGCCCGTGTTCGAGCCCTCCTCCATCAGCTGCACTCCATGACCCATCGTTGTGTAATAGCAAAGGAAGATCGGGTGTCCTTTGCCTTGCAGTGTGTCGACCATGTCCAACGCGGCTTTGACCTGACCAAGGTCATTGCCATTTTGCACTTCGATCACCGACCAGCCGCATGCATGAGCGATGGACGCCATGTCGGTTGCAAAGGTTTTGGACGGAATTCCCGACAACTGAATATCGTTCCAGTCGCCGTGCACGACGAGATTATCGAGTTGTAAATGCGCCGCCAGACGCATCGCTTCCATCACTTGACCCTCTTGACTGTCGCCATCGGCGAGCAACACGTCGACGATGCCGCCTTTTTTCTGCATCTTGTGGCCAAACGCGACACCCAGTGCATTCGACACACCCTTGCCGAGCGGTCCTGCGCCAAACGGTATGTCCCCTACCCCCGCCTCGGCATGCCCCGGTAAACCCATGGGAGTGCGGAAAGTATCGATGATCGCCTGAGGCGAGGCCAGCCTGGCGTCACCGCCATCGCGCCCGAAGAGCCACTGCAAATTGTACGCGAGGAGCGACAGGTGTCCCGCGCTAAAGCGATACGGCGGATCGACGGCGGGGTTGCGCCTACACATGACCTCGTACGAGAACGTGAACGCAGAAAGCGAGCCGCCAGGGTGACCGGACTTGTGTTTGAGCGGAGCCTCGATACACAACCGCATCATGATGTTGTGCGCGATATCGTAGGATTTTCGTTCATCCGAACTCACTGTTACAGCGTCTTTTGGCCCTACCCAGTGCCACGCTCCAAGCGTCACCGAGGCAGCGATACGCTGGATCGACATCGGCACGTCGCGGACGTCGTTGCCGACGAGAGTCGAGAGATCTGGGCGCTTGGACATGAAGAACAGGGAGGAAGCACACGGAGTATAGCAAATCAGACGATGTGCCCGAATAGACTACTCTGCATCGATGATGTCCGACGTGTGCCTGTCTTTCTTGTGCTTCTTGCCATGCTTGCCCGACTGCCATGACGTCACGAAAGACATAAACCACTCCAGGGCGGCATCCGCAGTCTGTAGCGGTTTAATGATCACCGCTTCAAGCTCCTTGCTGACCGCCTCTGCTCGCCCGACGATCTTACGCAGCGAGAACGACACGAAGATCATGTTGAACAAGATGACGATGACCATGATCACTGCCAAGATGATCAGCAGGATGAGGATATCGCTAGCCGACAGCTGCAAAGCGGAAT
>CAYWEU010000042.1:0-3172 GCA_964457395.1 uncultured Candidatus Peribacteria bacterium | reverse complement strand
GCCGAGGAGAGGCATACTGTAATGCCATGCCCCATTGTTGAACAGCAGCCATCACAAGTTCTGTGTCATCTTTTAATGCTTCAGAAACAAACTGTAAATTTCCCGAATCAGCTTCGACTGCCCGCACAGCCGTGGGCCTGTCTGCGCGTAAGCGTGCGGATGCGTGCTGGAATGCTTGTGCGTGATTCTGCATCGCAGCTTGGACAACGACTGCATCGTCTCTCAGAGCTTCAGATGCATGCTGTAGTTCTGTTCCCGAACGACGTACAGCAGCAAGTGCGACATCACGATTAGCCCGAAGACTTACGGAAGCATACTGAAACGCATGCGAGGGTCCTGCAATCGCAGCGAGTACCATTTCTCGATCATCCCTAAAACGCTCTGGAATTTCATTCAGTGCAACGCCACCACGGCGAAGCATGATCTGGACGATTTCCCTGTCTTCTCTGAATTCCAGCGGTAGTTCCGCAGGCCGGACACCCCACCCCGCATACCGAGCGACGACTGCCCGATCTCGTTGCAATCGCGGGGAGGCAAACGCATACGCTCTATTGCTGTTATTCAGAGCAAGGAGGACAACTTCCCGATCATCACGTAGAGCGGCAGAGGCGAACTCTAAACCCTGACCGCAGTTTTGGATCGCAAACATTACAAGTTCTCTGTCGGCGCGGAATCTCTCGGGCAGATTTCTTAATTCAAGACCGCGATCTGATCGGGTGTCCAAAAAATCCATCTTCTCTTTCCTTTCCGCCGCCGTGAGAGGCGGAATGGTGCTAGGCGCAACGAGCGGTGTCGTAGATGGACTAGTACTCGGCACTGTCACGGGAGTAGGTGTCGTGACGGGCGGGGTTGTGAGTACTGTCGGTGATGGCGATGGGGCAGGTGACACCACAGGAGTCACAGTCGGTGTTGGGGTATAGGTTGGTGACACTGTTGGGGTTAGTGTAGGCGTGTAGGTTGCCGTCGGCGTGTAACCCATACCCCGTCGCCGCACAGGTGCAGGAGGCGCATATTCCGTTGATGTGGGGTAGGCGATTTGCGGTTGTCTTGGTCCGTACGCGATGTAATTGTATTGAGCGACAAGCTGCTGTCCGCGCATCTGCGCCTGCCATCCCATCTGCTGAAAATACTGCGCCGCTGGCCAGTGACCGACGTACATTGCCCGCTGGTATCCCTGACACGCATTCATATAGACCTGACTCGCGTACATGTACTGCTGCTGAAGGTTGTAGATTTGCTGTTGCATCATCTGCGCTTGCATTTCGTAGGAGAAATTCGGCGCGGATTGCATCGGCTCGGGACTTCGACCCAATCCCGGGGAAAAAGCAACCAGTCGTTGTTCGCGCAATCCTCGATAAGCCTTTGTTGAACGCAGGATGTTCATGAATGATCGGAAGAAGACCCCAACTGTTCCTCAGCGCCGCGCAGTTCATTGCTGTGCTGCCACTGCTCCGCAGTGGTACGACTGTGCTGCGCCGCATGTTTCAACTGTTCCACTTCTGCATAAATTCCCCCTGCCATTTCCTTGAACGCCTCGTCGAAAATTTTGAATGCCTTCGCGTAGGCTTCCAGTCGCTGCTTCCGCTCTTCGGGCTTTTCGTTCTTGTACTTCTCTTCCAGAAGTGGAATCTGATGCGTGAGAAGATCGGGTTCGATCTGTCCCATGATCTGGTCATACATCGCAAGAACCCACTGTGTATTTTGGTTTTGAGTCATCTCATGATTATAGCAGATATTTGCTCAAAGAACTATACCGACGTGCCAGTTAAGAGCAGTGCTACAATAGTACCGACAGACCGAGCCGTTCGTAGAGTCCGTCTCTTTTTTGTAGTACAGTTCATTTGACAGTGGACATCGCGTAGATTTCCTATTTCCAGTTCTTCAGTGGCTCAGGCATAGTGTGTCGGCTACGATGCTGCCCGATAAGGTACAGTCGCCGGCCCCCGAGCCACTGGATAACGACATCGAGTTGAAACCTCTAATCCAACAGCTGCAAACCTTGATCAGCAATATAGAGGAATGCAGCCAGGAGATCCGCATGGCGTCTCAAGGAATTCGTGCAGCCACCAAGGATTTGTTCGAGGTCCTGAACAGCCTTCGCTGCTGACCGGCCCGCCGGAGGCGTGCGAATCGAGGGGTGACACGGAACTTGGCGAAGAGCGCGTCGGTCATTTGACAGTGAACATCGCAGTGCTAGAATAAGTCCGTAATACCTAGAGGCGGAGACTTCAAAAAGGTTCCGCCTCATTTAGTATGTGAAGTATTCAAGGTGCTGGCGGACATCATCCAGACTGATGCACTTGTGTCGGAAAAGACGCTTCAATTCAGAGGCAGTTTTTCGGTGACTCGCGAGAAGAAAAGAATCTTTGCAATTACAGACATACTGAAGCACCCAGAAGAAATCGCCATCTCCTGTAAGGACAACTGCTCGTTGATACTCCGGCATCGTTCTCATCATTTCAAACGTCATCCGAGAATCTACATCCGCTTTGATGTACAACTGACCTTGTGCATTCCTGAATCGCTTCACCGGGTTGAGGTACAGCTCATACCCCCAGCTCTCCAGTTTTCGGTACAGACGCATTTGCGTTCCGTTCTGCACATCGACACCACCGAAATACAATACTTTTGATACACCGAAGCGTTCCCGGAGATACTTGATGAGCTTTTTCAGATCGATCTTCCAAGGATTCGCTTCGTTGTCGCGATAGATGATATTCGCCGCATCGACGAACGCGTAGGTCACCGGCTTTAGCGCATCGGAGTTCATACCATCACCCTCGCAGAGCCTTTTTGACGTGTCTCTACCTTCTTGGTCAGATTCTTTTTGATACGTTGATTTCTTCCCTTCCCCTTGCGGAAAATTCAGTTCCACGCACCCGTGGAACATTTACGCAGGTCGAAGACCTGCGCTATTTCTCATCCGGCGGAATCCCATAATATTTAAACAAGAACGCCGAGATTTCCTTGAAGACGGGCGCCGCGGCCGTCGCGCCGTGGATGACGTTCTTGGGACGGTCGATTTTGACGGGGATGACGAACCGGGGATGGTCGACGGGGGCGAAGCCCGCGTAGGTGGCGACGGTCGAGCCCGTGCCCGTCTCGTACTTGCCGCCGGGACCGGCGATCTGACTGGTGCCGGTTTTGCCGGCGATGCGGTACCCCTTGTTCT
>CAYWEU010000041.1:0-2429 GCA_964457395.1 uncultured Candidatus Peribacteria bacterium | reverse complement strand
TGGAACTGCCCCCCCTTGATATATTCTCATGCCGAAGCGCTGTTCTGCTTCGGTGCGAGGAATGAGCTGCAGTTTTGTTGGAATCTTCGACGCAACGATATTGTTTGCTTCCTCCTCTATCGCGCGCAATTCAACGTCGCTTATCAGCTGGTAGTGTGTCACGTCGAGATATGCCTTGTCCACATCCTTTTTCGCGCTTGCCTGGTTGACGTGCTCTCCAAGCACCCGCCGTGCTGCCGCGTTGATGATGTGCGTTGCTGTATGGTGTTGCGCCAACTGTTTTCGACGTGCAGGATCTACGGATACCGTCACGTCCTGCCCTGGCTTGAAGAACTGGTCAGTATCGAGAACGTGAACAATGTGCGGGCCTTGCTTGAAGGCATCAACGATCTTGAAGCCGTCCAAGAGTCCGGTGTCGTTCATCTGGCCTCCAGAGACTGGATAAAAGACTGTTTGGTCGAGCACAACGTTCCGGCCAATAACTGCAAGGACCTTTGCTCTTGACTTTGTGTTCTGCCAGTTTTCGTAGTACAGGATCTTTGTCGGGGCAACTCCTTCAAGAGGAAGCTTTACCGCTCGCTCTGTTGCTGTTGCCTGCTGTTCTTGCGCCGCTGACGCGACGTGGCGCTCTGCTACAAGTGCATAGAAGTTGTCCGGCACAATTATCGTTTGTCCTTGCTTTTCTGCTTCCATCTTCAGCAAGTCAGGAGAGATACCATGCGCATCGTACAGTGTTATGAGGTCTTCTGTAGTTATTTCTTTCTTCTTCTCAAGCGTTTTTGCAACGATCTGCGACGTTTTCTCTCGCGTTGCAAGGTACTTCTCCTTTTCTACAGCGAGGATCTTGCGCACGCTCTCAAGCTTTTCTGAGAGTTCAGGAAATAGTGGCGTGAGTTCTTCTGCGTGCCACTCGCACACCTCTGCGATGTCGATATTCCAACCGTACTGGTCGACGAATCCGAGCGCTCGCCGGAGAATAATCCTGAGGTTGTACAGTCCTCCCACATTGCTCGGGAGTGCGCCGTCAGCAAGCGCCACCAGCAGGCTTCGTGCGTGCTCTGCAACGGAGTATAGTGCTGCCGTTGGAAGAATCTCTTTCTTCAATTCCCCAACGCCGATACCTATGCTTCCAGCAATCATGTTCCATGCAGCGTCAAGGGACTCTGTTTCATCGGCATTGAGGTAGCCTGCGTACGGGATGAACCTCTTCCAAATGTCTTCGTCGCTCACAAGCCCTGTTCGCTCTCGTAGCTTTTCCATGACCGCTGGAAAGGTTGCTTCGTAGCTCGTCGCTCTCGCCTGGCTGAACCATGCATTGCGCTCATGGCCCATGCCCATATCAAGCACTTTGAGCTTGAGCTCTTTCGGGCCTTCTGGCGTTTGTTCGAACATCATGTACACTTGGTTTCCTAGCTCCAGCCCGTTGCTGAAGAACTCCATGCACGGCCCGAAATTTCCTCCTCCAGCCCATGCGTCTTCGTGGAAGACGATGTCATCGTTTGTTAGGCCAAGTCCCTGCGTGAGCCAGTGATGGATGTCTCGGAAGTATCTTGCCTGGTCCCATGTCTCTGGCGGCTGGAATGAGTGCTGGCCGATCATGACGAAGCCAGTAAAGTGGCTTCCCGTGATTCCGACGTTGTCAACATCGTTGAATCGCAGGCAGAACTGCGGTACAACGAGTGGGTTTGCCGGCGGTGCCACCTCCCCTGAAACAACGTATGGCTGGAAGTCATAGATGGACGCTTGCACGAAGTCGGTATCGTCGCGCCATCGCGCAACGACAGGATATCGCTTGATTGGGGTGTAGCCTAGCGTCTTGAACATCTCAGCAAACCTCTTCCACACTCCTGCGTAATCCAGTGTCTCGCTTGTGAACTTCTTTCCAAGAAATCTGAATCCGCCAGAACAGACAGGATCGTCGCACATTGGGCGCAATTGTGTTGCCCAGAAGTACTTCTGGCAGTGCGTGCATTGCTGGCGCAGAAATCCCTGTTCCCGCAGGACGTCCGTGGCATAGTAGTTGTCTGGATCCTGGCTTGCTACCTGCCTAAACCACTTCTTTGCCTCTTTATCCGTCATCATTCCCGCAGGAGCGTTCATAATACCAATCACACAGAAGCTGGCGGAGGGTTGTTTTTAAATGTCTCGATTTCAGGGGTAGTCAACTTAAAGGTGTTATGAAACCGCACGCCACGCCAACGGCGGCAGACGCACGCCTTCGGCGTGCTACGGACCACCCCGTAGGGGGCAGGTCCCCCGGTCTCCTCAGAAACAGAGTTTCTGGGATCCCAAAAACCGCGCCTCGGTTTTTAAGGACGTCTGCGCCGTCGGCTGCGCGATGTTACGCCATCGACACGTTGTGGGTCTCGCTTCGCTCGAGCCCACTTAATTTTAGTGGGATTTACCGAAGGTGAAAAAATCCGCCTGCT
>CAYWEU010000040.1:0-6999 GCA_964457395.1 uncultured Candidatus Peribacteria bacterium | reverse complement strand
AGCGTGTAGGTAACGTTGGCGACGAGTTTGCATCGCAGTTCTGTCGCCGCATTGAGTGACGCACGCAGTTCTTCTGCGATGTGTGCGCTCTTCCAAAATACCGCTACTGCGCCGACTTTCAGGAAAGGGATCGTGAACTCCAGCAGCACATTCAGCGGTGCGACGGCCCGGGCCGTCACAACATCGAACTTGCCCCGGACGTCTGGGTGTCTTGCAAATTCTTCAGCTCGGGCACAGACGATTTCGGCATTGGAAATTTCCAATGCTTTGGCAATCGCGCGCACGGCATCGACTTTCTTGCGCACGGCATCCAGCCCTACCAGTTTGGCACTGGGCATGCTCATCGCCAGCGGCAACAGTGGAAACCCGCCGCCGGTGCCCATGTCTAGTACCAGCAGCTTTTGCGTATGCCACTCTTTGCCGAGTATTTGATCCGCAGAGTCGATGAACGCCATCGAGTCGAGCACATTGCCGATCCAGCAGTGTTCCGGTGTGCGAAACGCGGACAAGTTGACCTCGGCATTGTGCTTGAGGAAGAGATCGACGAGGGTGCGAAGCTTTTGTTCGTCTTGAGGTGTGAGTTGCATAGAGCGAGTATAGAGAAATCGAGGAAATCGACGAAATCGAACCTGCCTGCGGGTAGGCAGGGATATCGACGAGACTCCTCGATTTCCTCGAAGTCCTCGATTTCTTCGATTTCCTCTTAGGACAAGCGAATCTTGCGGTAACTATCGGCCTCGTGTTAGCTTTCCCCCATGCCTCACGGCCAACGCATCGCGGAACACTTGCTGGCTGTCGAGGCGGTCAAGCTTTCCGTCGATCCGCCGTACACATGGACAAGCGGACTAAAAGCCCCGATCTACTGCGATAACCGCATGATGTACGGGCACCCTGAGGCTCGCAATGTGATCGTCAGCGCTTTGGTGAGCAGAATCAAAAGCCTGCACATCCCGCCGGATGTCATCGCGGGCACAGCTACTGCAGCCATCGGTTGGGGGGCACTCGTCGCCGACCGGTTGCAACTGCCTTTCGTGTACGTTCGTGCGAAGACCAAAGAGCACGGAACCAAGAAGCGTATCGAAGGACACCTAAAGCCGGGGAGTCACGTGGTAGTCATCGAAGATCTTCTGTCGACGGGCGGCAGCTGCATGGCAACAGTCGAGGCGCTGCGCGACGAGGGCAAATGCACCGTGACCGACCTGGTGTCGATCTTTACGTATGAATTTGCGGAAAGTGAGGACAAAGCGAGCGAATTCAACGTACGTGTGCATCCCCTGACGACCATCACGACGCTTGTCGACGTCGCGAAGACGCTGGGTAAAATCGACGACGAAGATGCGAAACTGGTCCTCGACTTCGTGCGTGACCCGCAAATGTGGAGCAAGAGTCGCTAAAGATTAGTATTGCCACTGCTAAAGAGCCTTCAGCCTATTTGCGATTTCCCGCGTCTCCAATTCTTTTCCGTTCTTGTGCGTGAGTGTCGTCTCTCGAAACGCAAGGCGCTGCCAGTTGGGCGGGTCGTCGGGGTTCGCGATACAGCGAGAGGCGCCCATTTGCCGCATGATGACAGTCAGGCGCGAAAGAAACACGTCGTAGGACGGACGCTCTGACGGATGACGAACTGCATCAATCAGAAGATTGTGGAGTTGGCGAGGAATATCATGGCCATCATCCTTTAATCTTCGGATAACACCCATCAACTGCAATAGTGCATTGTCATACATCTGGTGAATATCACTTTTCTTGTCTTTGGCTGGAGGAGTACCAAGCAATGTCACAAATAGCTGCGCAAGACTGTAGAGTGATGAGTGGTTCCATACACTGCTTTCTGTGTTAGGAAATTGCACGAGATCGGCAAAACCCGGTGTGCCTACGGTTTCGGCTTTTTCGCCGCGCATGGACCAAATATCGTCCTCTTCTTGTGACGAGCTCCAGGACATCTGATGCACACCGACGTCGATAATCGTCACGCGTCCGTCGGGACCGATGAGAATATTCGCGGGCTTGATATCCGTATGAACGACGACAAATTTTTCATGCCAGTCATGCAACTGCTCCGCCACAATCTTGATGATGGACAGCGCAACCGGCACCGATACACTTCGACACATGTCGATGGCTGCCCCCAAGTTAACTCCAGGATAATATTCCATGAGTATATCGCATTGTTCGTCGTTCTCTCGTATACCTTTCAACCGTTTCAAGCTCCGCAGCGCCGCTATTTCCAATTGTCGAAGTTCTGCTAGTTGTTTGTCTTGCGTTTCGGAAGTCTTCACTATGGTGCATTTTTTCAGCGCAAATCTCTCGCCGCTCTCGATGTCTTGTACCAAGAATACCGTTGCAAACGCGCCTTTGCCGAGCACGGAGCAGTACACAAACTTTCGCTGTTTCAACGTCTTTGCGTCAACATCCAACACCTGCGGGGAGGCATTCATTGAGACCAGCAGCGACGGAACAAGCGTCATGTCATCCATCGCTTCGGTGAGCATCAGCTGGCTGCGCAGAAATTTTTCATCCACACCTCTTTTGTGCATGTATATGACCAGCTGTTCACGGGATACATACTCGGACTCCAACGAACAGACGTGTTGCCATTCTTTTTCTGAAAGAATTCGATGCACTCCCAGCCCCACTGCCCGAGCGACCCATGCATGCTTTTCCATATCTTCCGACACATCGAATGCTGGGTGCAACGCGATCGGCGATGCATTGGAAGAAGCAATCGCCGACCTGGTCGAAGTCGCGACAGTCGATTGAGCGTCTCTAATGTTCCTCGGAGCGGCATGCACAATGTTGAGTGCTTCTTTGCTAAACACTTCAGTACCGTTGGACCCATCTTTAAGGTCATCGTCTTCCCGTTGCTGTACGACATTTGTTGAGGGCATAGAAGGGAGAAATCTCGACTGAAGTATATCGGATAGACTGACTTGCATATATTATACTTATGTTGTATAATATAATCAAATACATCTTTAATCTATTACACAAACACACATATGGGTAGCGAATTCTTCAGCGACAGAGACGGAGATTAGGCCTTACAGGCTCTTAGAACTGCCTCAAAAACCGCAGATCTCCCTGGTACAACTGCCGAAGGTCAGGGATCTGATGCTTGATCATCACTAAACGTTCCACTCCGAAACCGAAGGCGAACCCCTGCCACTTGTCAGGGTCAACGCCGCAGTTTTTCAGCACGTTGGGGTGCACCATGCCGCAGCCGACAACCTCCAGCCAGCGGCCCTCGCGGCTCTGACTTTCGTCTCCGCGCCAGCGCATGTCCATCTCGAGACCCGGTTCCACGAACGGAAAGAACCCCACACGCCACCGAAAGTCGATGTCTGGCGCGACGAGTTCGCGCACGGCCGACTCCATGACGCCTTTCATGTCGGCGAGCGAGACGCTGTTGCCGATCATGAGCCCTTCGATCTGGTGAAACATGGGCGAGTGCGTGGCGTCCGAGTCTTTGCGATACACTTTGCCAAGACAGATCATACGAAACGGGGGCTTGCGCTCCTGCATGTAACGGATTTGCACGGGCGACGTGTGCGTGCGCAACACCGTGCGCTCGGTCGTCGAAACCCAGAACGTATCCTGTGCGTCGCGCGCGGGGTGGTCGGCGGGAATGTTGAGCATATTGAAGTTGAAGTGCTCTGTTTCCAGCTCTGGGCCGGACGCGACATCGAACCCCATGCGGCCGAAAACCTCCTCTGCCTTGCGCATGAATTCATGGATCAGATGATGGTGGCCGGAGTCAGCCTTGGGCATGTCCAACGTGACATCCAGCTTGTCGCTGGTGCCGAGGCTCCCCTGCTCTTTCTTCGCTAATGATTGCGCTCGCTGCTCTATGGCCGAGGTGAGCGCGGTTTTGATCTCGTTGATCTGTTGTCCTGTCTCGCGCCGCTGCTGCGGCGTCTGCTGGCCCAGCTCTTTCATGGCAAGCGTCAGCGCCCCGGCTTTGCGGCCGAAGATCTCGTGCTCCAGTGTATCTAATTCCTGCCTCGTCTTCGCGGCTTCTATCCGCTGCAAGAAATCCGACCAAGGAGGCGTGAGAGTCGTCATGGAGTGGAGTGTAGCGAAAAGAGCGTGCAGGAGTAAGAGGAGTGGAATGAAGGCGAAGAGTGGAAGGAGTTTCAACACAATGAATGGCAATTATTCCTTCCGCTCTTTCCTCTCCTTCCTCTCCTTCCTCTCTTTCCTCTCTTGCCACTCCTTCCACTCCTTTATGAATGCAGTGCTAGCTCCACACACACAAATACCAGATAAATCAGCACTCCTACCCACCAATTCAAAATACCCAGGATCTGGAACAGAAACACGACAACAGTTGCGACTCCCAAGAAAATCCCCTCACGCAAGGACACGGTGATTTTTTTTCCTGCATCCATGTCCTCGATCGAGATACTGCTCCAGATGCCATAGAAGCCGAGAGTGGACATGCTTGCGACTGCCAGGAACATGGTGATGAAGAACAGTGACAGCGCGATGCCGGGTGCCGTCAGCGGACTGACGCGCATGAGCACCACAAGTAACGATGCAACGGACAAGATCGCCGCAGCGCCGATACGAAGGAGAATGGGAGTCATCGAGGGGTATGATAGCAGGAAAGTTGGGAGTAGGAATTCTTGCAACGAGCAGGAAATCGACGAATATTGAGAAGAAATCGAGGAAATCGAAGAGACTCCTCGATATCTTCGATTTCCTCGATATCCTCGATTTCCTCACCCGTCCATCTTACCCAACACCCACCTCCAACGTCTTCAAAAAATCCCCCAACGCCCTAAAGTCCGAGAGCAAGCTCGAGCGCAGGTTGCCGTTGTGCAGCGCGGCAGCGGGGTGGTAGATGGGGAAGACCGTCACGTCGTCCGTGAGCGTGAACGGCTTGCCGTGGGCCTCGGTAATGGTTTTCGTCGGGAAGAAATGCCCAAGCGAATGGCGACCGAGTGTCACGATGACACGCGGCTTGATGATGGCGATTTCCAGCTGCAGCCACGGCATGCACTGCTCTTTTTCCTGCGGAGTCGGGTCGCGATTATTCGGCGGCCGGTACTTGACCACGTTGCTGATGTACACGTCCTCGCGCTTGAGCCCGATGGTACCCAGTAGCTCGTCTAAGAACTTTCCGGCCGCACCAACGAACGGGCGCTTGAGCTCGTCTTCTTTTTGTCCCGGTGCCTCTCCGATGAAGATTATTTTGGCTTGCGGATTGCCTTCGCCAAGTACAGGGTTGGCGGTTTTGGCAAGCTCACAGCCTTTCCAGGATTTCAGCCGTTCCTTCAGAGCATCGAGCGTGAGTTCCATACGTTTCGAACAGAGTACCAGAACAGCAAACCTAATACTCCCCCTTCACTTTCTGTATGCGCTCCAATAATTTCTTTCGAAGACTTGCATCGTTCTGTGCCAGGATTTTGAGCGCACACAACGCGGCGTTTTTTTGGTTGAGCACGGTCATCACCGGCACGTCCGACGGCATTTGCAGGCTGGAATGAATATTCACCAAGTAATCGTCGTGATCTTTAAACGGCGGGCAATTGACCAGCGGGTGCACGAGACTGGCAGCAGCGACACCGGCGAGCCCGTTGCTCATGCCAACACATGTGATGACGACCGTCGGTTCTGTGCGCGCGTTGAGCTTCTCGATCTCTTTGACGACTTTTTCGGGCACTTTGTGTGCGGATGCGACGATGATCTGCGAATCGACGCCGTACTCCGTGAGTATATCGGCGATCTTCTGCGCAAACTCGGTATCGACTTTGGAGCCGAGGAGAAACGTGACAGGTGGCATGGGTGTACTGTACTGAAGAATCGGGCGGGGTTCAATGTTCATCGTTGCTTTCGAAGTTCTTCGTGATTCACGATATCAAGAAGTTTAATGATGTTCAGCTCCACATCGATCGCATAGAGTAACAATTCGTCTTGGCTCAAATGAAGTTCTCTTGTTCCACTCCAATTGCCTTTTAGCGGATGATCGCGCCAGATAGTGACAAGAGCTGCAAGAGACTCTTTATTGCGAAGTGCAAGAAGCCCGATTACTTCCTCGGCTGCTGCCACAATATGTTTTTTGCCCGCTTTGTGATACTTCTTCAGCGCCTTTTGGAATCGCTTGGAAGGAATGATGCGGTATTTCATCGCCCCAGAATATCATCAAACAACTCTTTGGAAGAGGCATAGGATTTTGTTTTTCCCTTACGATAGGAACGGCTGAGTTCCTCCGATTCTTTCTCCAGCTCCTTCACATACCTTTCAGGATACTGAGTCACTCCGATCTGAAGTGTGCCTTCGGTAAAAGCGCGCAGGAGAAGATGAACGACACTACTGAACGTCAAACCGGCTTTGCGCGCTTCTTGCGAAGCTTGCTTATACAGATGCGAATCGAGCCGAACGGTTGTTGGTTGCTTGGACATAGTATATCTATTGTATATCGAATGTAGTACAAAAGCAATACATCTGTTTTGAGGGCAGTGTCGATCGTCACTCCAGCGGTCCGTCAGTGAGTTCTTGGTTTGATAGTGGTAGCGATAGGTCGTCCATGGCACTTGTATCACTATCACGAAGTATCGTATCCAGGCCGAGCCTATGCAGTCCGTCCTTTGTTTCAGCAATTCTCAGTGTGCAATCCAGATAGCGCGACACCGTGCCCATTTTTAAGAGAAAAAAATCGTCACTGTCAGCTATATCTGCGAGCTTACGTTCCAAGGCTCGTAGCTGGCCCTGCAGGCGTACCGACTCTGATTCGGATGATCTCTCTATCATAATGAACCGAGTGAAACTGTTTGCGATCCAACTGTCAAGTTGCTCGGTTACAAGCATTGCGCTTCCTTTACCACTCCATTAGCATCGACAGCGCGTTGGCGATGCAACTTTGGGGCTGTAGCTCATCTGGTAGAGCGCTTCCATGGCATGGAAGAGGTAAGGGGTTCGAGTCCCCTCAGCTCCACCATCAGGGAATTGGAACTTCAAAATGGCATTTCAATCGAGAATTTTGAATATATAGGCGATTCT
>CAYWEU010000039.1:0-5105 GCA_964457395.1 uncultured Candidatus Peribacteria bacterium | reverse complement strand
CGAGTTCATGATGGGGTTCAAGCCACCAGAGGCATCTAAAATCACGTTCAGCGTCGAGGGCATCTGTCTGTTAAGTTCCTGACTACCGGCGACCAGCTGGCCCTTGTACAACGTTGCCGTTTGCATAACGGTCACGGCGATCATGGCGACGAATGCAGAGAAAAAGCCACCGATGAGAGCGATGGCATATTGTACGCGACGAGGCATCCGGACTGGCATACGTGAAGAATACCCCATCGATAGCCATTCTCAAATTCCCCCCTTTATATACGTATCCATTTTCTCCATCAGCCCCTTCAAACTATGTCGCTGTTCGACAATCTCGTACATCTGTTCGGCAGACATGGATGATGCACTGTGAGAATATTTCTCAATACACGCGGCAATTGCTTCCGGCGAATCATCGAGGGGAGCAATCGATAAGCCGACTTGTCCCGCGTAGTCCCGCTGAGCGGGACGAAGTGGGATTGCCTTGGCATTCGCGGCAGTCGTCACCGGGTAACACCCGCACGTCATCGCCTCCAACATGGTTTTGTCGATTGTCTGGGGTGCCATATTCAGAATCAATCGATGGCGGATGTAGATATCCGGCAATTGCTGCATGGGCACACTGCCATGGAAGGTGATGCGATGACCCAGACGCAGCTGCTCGATCAAACCGCGAAGTTCGGCAACGTAGTCGTGCTCGGCGTCGATGCCATACACATCGATAGTGTAGCGCTCGGACAGCAACTGCAACGCACGAAAGATAAGCTCCAGTCGCTTGGACCGGCTCAGGCGATGGACAACCAGCAGCCGGTACGGGTCGTTGGAGCGGTTGGCACGCCGAGGCCATTGGCTCATGTCGATGCCGTGGCCTGTGACGACTTTCTTCGGTGAACCGGCAAACTGCGGCAGGCTCTGTTCTGTCGCGCAGAAAAACTTCTTGCCGAACAAGCCGAAGAGCCTGACACCCAACTGCATTGTGTAGTGGGTGTACCACACGTACACGGGAATACCTCTGACGAGCCAGTACCAACACCCAAGCGTGTACCAAATGGGCGACATGTGGATGAACACGCGATCGTACGACAGTGTTGTGATCATTCGTTCAAAATTGAGGACACAGCGTAGCTGCGAGTTTCCCTGTTCTTTGCCCATCGAATGCACTGGAAATTCGAACGTCTCACCACTCGATTCCAGACACAGCACGTGCACGTCGTACCCCTGTGCGATGAACGCACGGACCCATAGGACGCCAAAGGCATCCTGACCGTGGAGTTTTTGGGTGATGAAGAGGAGGCGCACGGGGAGAGGATAGCGAAGAAGAAGGGGAAAACCGAGAGAACAAACAGAGTGAGGGGCAGGTTTGGTCGAGGAAATTTGAAATTTGAAATTTTTAATGAATGATATAATGACACAATGATCAATGGCTCTGTTTTGAACATTGATCCAATGAAAATTCATTTCAAATTGTACATTTCAAATTGAAAATTATTCTCTCTCGTTTCCCTGGTATTTACACCTTCATTCACCATCAATCTCCCCCTTTCGTCTCCCCACTCCCTTCAAAAACTCCGCATACCGTTCTACGAGCGCTCGTTTCTCGAACCGATCGATCACGCGCACCGCTGCAGCGCCCAAGCGCTCGCGCAGAGCGGCATCTTTGAGGAGACGTTGCACTTTCTCGGCAAGATCGACCGGATCACCTGTCGTGTACACACCGTTCTCGCCATCGACAATCACGTCGGGCATGGTCCCCACACACGTTGAGACAACTGGCAAACCGCACGCCATAGCCTCCAATGCCACTCGCGGCCCCCCCTCGCTGCGAGAGTTCATCACAAATATGCGTGCCGATTGCATCGCTTGGATGACATCGGTGGCAGTCGGCAACCAGCCAACAAACGTGACGCGCTCATCGAGCTTCAGCTCGCGCACCAGTCTCTTGGCCGGGTACTGCTCCGGTCCATCACCGATGACCAGAAGCGTTGCATGAGGAATCGTGCCAACCGCACGGATGAGGTTCAGCAAGCCTTTGTTGGCAACGAGCCGCGCGCAAAAAGCGATATCGTAGCGCTTGGCAATGCTCGGGTCGGGCTTGAGCAGTGTGGAGTCCAGGTACAACGAGGGCACGACTTCTATTTTCGATTCCGGAATACCCCAACGAACGAGAGTATTTTTGACATCTCCGTTTACCGTTCGCACGCCTGCAGCTTGCTTGCTATCCATACCGAGATACAGCCGCGACATCCAGCGGCCGATCCACTCGGCACACGAAGCGGCCTTGGGGTACCCGACGATGTGGTGAATCTCGATCGCGTACGGCAAGCCCGTTTGGCTGGCGAGCATGCTGGCGCCGATACCGTTATAAAACGGCGGATACTCGTGCACGGTCATCACACCAAAACCGATTTTGGCATGCAGCTCTCGGCCTTTTTTCACAATCCATGCGGGTTGCAACAAGAGCGGGTACGGCGATGGATGAAAAAATACACCGTCGATGCTCGACGCATCCTCGGTTGCAGACTCGGCCCTGGGGCAAATGACATCGATGCGGTCCCAATGCCGTATCAGCTCGCTCAACGTGGCATGAAACGCCCCCTGCTTGCCAGCCAGTACAGAGCGGTCGCCACTGATCATCAGAAGATTCATACAGTTCCAGTAGTATTCCGCAGCCGGGACACCGTGTCCCGGTCAAACGTGGCAAATACATCAATCCATTCCTTGCCTAGTGTATTCCAATCTCGATGCTGTAGAAGCGAAGCCGCTTCCTCAGCAATCATATCATATCGCCGTATCGTTTCTTGGAGTGCCGAAACGATGTCTTCCGGAGTTCGAAGCTCCGCTTTCACCATGCCCATAGTCAATGCATCGCTCAGTCCTGTTTCCCGTGTCAGCAACACGGGCAGACCTACACTTCTTGCCTCGAGCGCAACGTTCGGGCTGATTTCAGTAATCGACGGAATGATGAGCAAATCGTGCTCCGTAAAGCACACATCCTTCTCCCGCCCTTTCACCGGCTGATGAAACATCACACGATCACCTAGGTCTTGCGCCAGTACTTGCAATGAATTCTTCATCGGGCCCAAACCGACAAGCGACAAACGAACATCCGGCAAATGCTTCATAGCCTGCAGTAATGCGATGAGGTTTTTGAATCCCACAAAGCGTCCCATGGACAAAAGCCGAAGCGGTGTATGCGCTCTATGAAGCTGGGGAGTGCCGGAGGGAACGGCATTCTCGATCACCGAGCTCGGCGGCAAGCGCGAGTAATGGGCTTCGTGCATGCGCTTTTGGTACTCGGTCGAATACACGATGTGGTCGTGCTCGCGCAGGATCCACGGCATCAGCATATCATTCAATAAACGAGTGATCCATAAGCGGCAAGCGTCCACAAACCCTCTACCCATGCGGCCCTCGTGCCACTCGCTCAATCCTGCCGTGCCGCCGATCGCGGTGTAGCGTTCCCAGAAGAAGTCTCCACCAAGTCGAAGTATCTGCTTCGGTTTGTGCAACGCTGCGATTCGCAAGGGGATACCGCAACTGACGGATGAGAATGCGATGACGATATCTGCATCTGATCCATGCTTTTTGAGAGCCTGCGCATAGCGCCACCAACGCAACAGCGGCCCACCGCTTTTCGAAACTCGGAAGATAGTATTCGATTCTTTTTGATCGCCATTTTCCTTACCGCTCTGGTACGAGATCACGATGACTTGATGGCCGCTCTTTCTCAGCTCCCCCGCCAAAGTTTCAACGTACGTAGCAGGACCACCGATGTCGGGCGGATAGATGCCAGTGGCGAGAACGATCTTTATCAAATGGAAAATGGAAAATGGAAAATTATTGTTTGTTTTTCAATTTTCCATTTCGAATTGCATACCACTCCACCGTCTGCTTGATGCCTTCCTGGAAGGACACTACTGGCTTCCAGCCAAGTGCTCTGGTGCTGGAAGAATCTAGAGCGTAACGCCAATCATGCCCGGGGCGGTCGGTAACAAACGAGAGAAGGCTTTCGGGTTTGCCGAGAATGCCCAAGATCATCTTGGCTACGTCGATGTTCTGGCGTTCGTCATCGGCAGAAATATTGAAGAAGTGCCCGCTGCCGATCTTGTCGTCGAAAAACGCCCAGTCGGTGTGCACAATCGTCTCCAGAGCATCGCAGTGATCGGTGACATACAACCAGTCGCGCTTGTTTTTGCCCTGGGCGTAGATAGGCACTGGCTTGTCAGCAAGCGCGTGGCGGATGACCGTCGGGATGAATTTCTCCTCAGCTTGGTGCGGCCCGTAGTTATTCGTGCAACGCGACACACACGCGTGCAACGTGTACGTGCGCATGGCTGCCATGACGAGCATTTCCGCCGCCGCCTTGCTGGCCGCATAGGGTGAACTCGGAAAGAGCGGATCGCCGACCTTGCGCGGCGCATCGTCGTCTGACAAATCGCCGTAGACTTCGTCGGTGGAGATATGAAACAATTTTGTCTTCGGTTGCTCACGCACAGCCTCAATCAAACTCTGCACACCGACGATGTTGGTGTGGATGAACGGCGAAGCATCGGCAATGCTGCGATCCACATGACTCTCCGCTGCAAAGTTGATGAGCACGTCAATCTTCTTGTTGCGCAGCAGCTTGGTGACTAGTGCGATATCGGCGATGTCGCCTTCGACGAACTCTATCTGCTTGGCAACAGGGTCCAAAAACGATCTATTCGCCGCGTACGTGAGCTTGTCGAGGACAATGACAGAATCCTTAGGATACTGCTGCACGTGCCGCAAGACGAAATGCGAGCCGATAAACCCGGCGCCACCAGTAACGAGAAGGTTCATAGGCAGAGGATAGCATGGTGACGGGAAATCTTCTCCAATTTGCCCATTCCAGCTTCCACGCTAGGATGCTCTTACTATGAAGGGAATACTAATATGTGGCGGCAGTGGCTCTAGGCTGCGCCCGCTCACCGACATCACCAACAAGAGCCTCTTGCCGGTGTACGACAAGCCGCTGATTCTCTACCCGCTGCAGGTCATGCTGGACAGCGGCATACGCGACATCGAGATTGTCACCGGGCCGGAACACATGAACCAGATGACGAAGTTTTTGGGCTCGGGCGAGAAGTTCGGGTGCA
>CAYWEU010000038.1:0-5081 GCA_964457395.1 uncultured Candidatus Peribacteria bacterium | reverse complement strand
TTTCGGAGCACCTCAGTAACGGGATGATGGGTCAGTTCCGCGTGACGGAATCCTGATCATCTCTTCATTCCAAGCAAGAAAACGTATGTCACAGAAGACCGCTACTGTGCAATAAAGCCACTCTCCATGAGAACTCGTCTCCTCGCTCTCGGCATACTGCTGCTCACGCTTGCGAGTCCACTCCCTGCATTTGCAACCTCCCACTACTCCTAATAGCATTTTTGGCTTCCTCTGTACTATTATTTGGAGAGTGATATGATAACGGTCATGGAAAAAGCAGAGAAAATCTTCTGGGGAATTGTCTTGGTGGCAGGTTTCTACGTCGTCGCGAGCGGCCCTCTCAATTTTGGACCCAAGGTGATTGCTCAACAGACTCAACCTGCTCAGCAGGTTGCTGCGAATCAGGCGGCACCGACGCAGGGGATGGGGTGCATGGCGGAGGGCGGAGGATGTGGATGTGGCGGGATGATGAAAAAGCAGTGATTATCTGCCTGCAAACTGCGGTCCCATGGCTGATACAAGAGCGTCGAGAGTCTTTGTATCGCTGCCGACATACAGCACAAGGATACGACCTTTCTTGAGGAAATGAGGCGGTCCGATCCAAGACATCATGCTCGTGCCAACCGATCCGCCATCTGGGGAGACTTTCGATGCGTCCGCTTCCATTGATGGTAGAGAAGCCAAACAATAGCCATAACATCTATAGTCAGAATAATCTTGCATTCCATATGTATTTCATATAGAATAATCATGTAATTACCAACGTTTCCATGCTTTCTGAATTCATCTCCATCACCAATCTCCAGCGCCAGCTCAAAAAAGTGTTTTATTCCAAGCAGCCGATCCATTTGGTCTTGAGCAATAATACCGTGAGCGGCATCGTCTTTTCCAAAGACGCAGCCGAACTTCTCCTCGAATCCGGAGCGCTCGATCAGATTCGCGAGGAGCTCTGGGAATTGAATGATAAGGAAACAAAGGATGTCGTTCATCGCAGCCGATCGAGAAAGACGAAATCCGTGCCTTTCAGTGATTTCGCAAAAGAATATGGCGTATAAGATCCTTATTGAGGATGACCGTCTCTGGAGAAAAGATTGCGCGAACATACCTCATAAAACGCTGCGGAACATCCTCAAGAAAATACAAGAACTGCACAACGATCCGTGGGCCGGAAACGTCCAAGCGAAGCAGCTGAAACACTATGCGATTGCCGATTTTCGTCTTCGCGTGGGCGAGTATCGTGTGCTTTTCGACAAACATGAAGAGACAAAAACAATTCTACTCTTTCGTATTCTGCACAGGGCGAAGTTGTATTGATGGCTTGCCATCCTTCGCTGCGCGAAGGATGGAGCCGACGACCGGAATTGAACCGGTGACCCACGGTTTACGATACCGTTGCTCTACCAGCTGAGCTACGTCGGCTTTGAGACTTGAATGAACAGTCTGAGTGGTAACCAGCTGCCTGCCCGCCGTAGTCCGCCTAGGCGGACGAAGGTGGGAGCTACGTTGGCTTGACGCGGACGTTCTGCCTACCCATAGAACGTTCACGCAGCGCGTATTCTGGGCAAAAAAGCCTTGCGTGGCAAGCCGACAATTTCACAGCATTCGGCCTTGCAAGAATTCTCCGTATACTTGCGGTATGCAACGAGAAGCCATGCTGCGCTGGTCCTGGATGAATGTGCTTACCAAGAAGCGCTACGACGCGCTGCTGGGAAAATTCGGTTCTCTGGAGAAGGCGTTGGAAAACATCAACGAAGAGATGCTGCGCGAGCTGGGTTGCCGGGGGGACACGGCGCTCAACACACTCACACGCCTGGAAGAACTTGACCCGCAGACGTACGAATCGCACGTGGCCAAGCGCGGTCTCTCGCTTGTCAGCATCGAAGACGATGCCTACCCCGCCGCACTGCGCACTATCGGCGATCCACCAATTTTTTTGTACTGGAAGGGCGATGTAGACGTCCTCAAGCAGCCGTGTATCGGGCTCGTTGGCACACGAGACATGACCGACTACGGCAAACGAGTGACAGAGCACATCGTGCCGGGCATCGTGCGTGCCGGAGTCGTGACTGTCAGCGGTCTTGCCTATGGCATCGACGCGCACGTGGCAAAAGAAACGCTGAGTGCTGGCGGACGTACGGTCGCTGTTCTCGGGCATGGGCTGGGGCTCATCTACCCCAAAGCCAACGCCGCACTTGCGAAAGAGATTGTCGAAAAGGGCGGCTTGCTGCTCTCGGAATTTCCCCTCGACGTCTCACCGGACAAATTCACGTTCCCGGCCCGCAACCGCATCATCGCGGGCCTTAGCTTAGCCACCGTTGTGCTGGAGGCCTCCGAGGACAGCGGGTCGCTGATCACTGCAGATTTGGCATTGGACTACGGGCGCGATGTCTTTGCGGTCCCGGGGCAGATATTCGATCCATCGTATGCCGGGTGTCATCGCATTATTTCTCGGGGACTCGCCAAACTGGCAACGACTGCAGAGGAAATTTTGCAGGAAGTCGGTATCGTTTCGTCAACTGGCTCTGCAGAACCGCAGCTGAAACTGGAAGACTTACAATTCGATTCAGCCCAAGAGCAAGCCATATTCAAAGCCCTAACAACCATGCCCAAGCCCGTGGACGATTTGCTTATGGCAACCGGCCTGGATGCGGGTACCGCAAGTGCGAGCCTGACCATGCTCGAGATGCGGGGCTTGGTGAAGAATGTAGGAGGAGGGAAGTGGGTGAGGGTTTAGGTACTCTCCACAATCTTCCCAAACCCCTTTGTATCCAGAGAAGCAGCTCCAACAAGGCCTCCGTCGATGTCGGGTTGTGCGAGTAATTCTTGCGCGTTCTCCGGCTTCATCGATCCACCATACAGAATGCGGGTAGACAATCGCATCGATGCAGGCAGACAACTGCGAATGAACGCATGCATCGCCTGTGCATCGGCTGCGGAGGCTGCCGGTTTCTTGGCATCGCCGCCGCTGATGGCCCATACCGGTTCGTACGCGATGACGATTTCTTTGGTGAGCGTGACGGCGCGCAGTTGGCGCTGCAGCACTTCTTCTGTTTGACCCAGCTCACGCTGGTCAAACGTTTCGCCGATGCAGAGTATCGGCGTCAGTCCGTGCCGCACGGCCGAGGCAACTTGCTTGGCGACAAATGCATCAGTTTCCTGATGATGCTGTCGACGCTCAGAGTGTCCGCACAACACTGCCTCGCACCCTGCCTGCTTGAGCATTGCCATGCTCACGTCTCCGGTGCATGCCCCCGCGTCTTCTGGGTGTCCCCACTGTCCTCCGCAGCGCAGACCAGCGGCGATGCACGCATGCACGTCGGTAAAGGCGGCAAACACTATGACCTCGATATTGTCGCGTGAACGGTATACCGAACTCATCTCCAAAGCGCCCGGAGGAAGAGGATTCATTTTCCAGTTCGCGGCGATGAGGCGTTTTCTGTGCATGTCTCTACTTTATACAATTTTTTTCCTTCCTGCTATGCTGAGGTCATGGAGAAACCCAAGCTCGTCGTGCTCGGCGCGGACCACGCGGGGTACCTGCTGAAAGAAGCGGTGAAGAACCATGTGATCTCCAACGGTATCGACGTCGTCGACTGCGGCGTGTTCTCGGAGGAGACTGCCGATTATCCGCCCATCATGCAGCAGGCATGTGCAGCCGTGTTGGAGCACAAGTGCCTGGGCATTCTTTTCGGCGGCAGCGGCAACGGCGAGGCCATGGTCGCCAACAAAGTGCATGGCATCCGCTGTGCGCGGTGTGTCAGCGAGTGGGACGCCGAAATGGGCCGCAAGCATAACGATGCGCAGGTCATGAGTCTTGGAGGCCGAGTAACGTCGTCGGAGCTCGCATGCACAATCGTCGATACATTCTTACAAACCGACTTTGAGGGAGGGCGTCATCAGGCCAGACTTGAGCAATTTCCCGATTACGAGTCATGAAGACTATTATTGCGCCGTCGATATTGTCGGCCGACTTCAGTCGACTTCAAGCAGAAGTCGATAGCATCGAGCCCTACTCCGACTGGCTCCAAGTCGACGTGATGGACGGGCACTTTGTGCCGAACATCAGCTTCGGTGCGCCCGTAGCCAAGTGGATCAAGACCAAACTGCTGCTCGACATTCACTTGATGGTCACCAACCCTGCCGATCGCATCGCAGAATTCGCAGCTATTGGGGCTGGACACATATCGTTTCATACCGAAGCAGTCGAAGGAAAATCTCGCCGAGCCCTGATACAAGCCATTCGCAAGACAGGCGCGACTGCAGGTATTGCTCTAAACCCGGCGACGTCGCTCTCGGCGATCGACGACGTGGTCGATGATATCGATCTCGTACTGATCATGTCCGTCAACCCGGGGTTTGGTGCTCAGGCGTTCATTCCCGAAGTTCTCGAGAAAGTCAGAGCTCTTCGCAAGAGCCATCCCAGTCTCATGATACAAATCGATGGCGGAATCAACGCGGAGACTGCAAAACTTGCGCGCGATGCCGGTGCAAATAACGTGGTGGCTGGAAACTACATTTTTAGCTCAAAAGATCGGCAAAAGGCGATTGCGGCGTTGCGAGGCGAATGATTTGAAAATTGACAATGGATAATTGACAATGAATACTCTTCTCCTCATGCGCAAACCATTGTCCATTCGCACACGTTTACCCTTCGCAATTGCAACAAGCATGCTTGTTGCTGCATGCTCTGCTTCTATGCAGACCATCACGTTGTCTTCCGATGACGGCAAGCGTGTCGAGATCGACGTCGAAGTTGCCGATGCGCAGAGCGAGCGAGCGCAGGGCCTGATGAATCGCGACAGCCTGGCGCAAGATAAGGGCATGCTCTTTGCATTCAAAGAACCGCAGATTCTCAGCTTCTGGATGCGAAATACCAAGATCCCCCTCGAGATACTGTACTTCGACGCATCCGGGCGTTTCATCAATGCCTACCAGATGCAGCCATGCGTCCAAGACCCTTGTCCGACATACGAGTCGCCCGAGGTCGCGCAGTACGCGCTGGAGGTCAACAAAGATTTTCGCACAAAGCACGGCATCGGGCTCGGGTGGAAACTGGATTTGTGGCAGATCAACAGGATAGC
>CAYWEU010000037.1:0-2872 GCA_964457395.1 uncultured Candidatus Peribacteria bacterium | reverse complement strand
TTCTTTGGGACTACTTTCTTGGTGGACTTTGCTTTTGAGGATTTATTCTTTGGTTGCTTCTCTGCTTTCTCGTCGTTCATTTCACTCCTTCCACTCTTCTCCTTCATTCCACTCCTCTCGTTCCTCTCACTCGTTCCACTCTTCCCAAACGTCTCCTCCGCCACCTTCAGCGAATCAACCAAGAAAATGATGTTCTTGGCTCCTAGAACGTCTTCCGGGTTCAGATAATTCGCGAGCAACGTCTTGACGCGCGGAATATTGCGCGCGGAGAGCTCCAGGCCTTTGTGGTGCGAAGGCAGAACGATGACGATGCGGCGACCGAGCTCGATTGGCATTTTCTTGAGCAGCGCGAAGAGTGTCTTGGTCTTCATCTCCTCGGGGTAATTCTCGAGCCCAAGCAGCGCCCCGTCTTGCTTGGCACGGAACGAGAGGCAGGAGATGAGCGCGGCGCGGCGCATTTTCTGCGGCATGCCTTTCGTAAAATTCGCTTCTTTGCGAGGGCCGAATGACTTGCCTCCACCGCGCAGCAATGGCGAGCGGATGGACCCGCGGCGTGCGCGGCCTGTCCCCTTCTGCTGGTAGAGCTTCTTTGTCGAACCCGCGACTTCGCTGCGGCGCTTGGCATGCGCGATGGGGTGCCGCCTGTTGCTCTGCTGACGCACGAGTGCCAGGTGCATCAGACCCTTGTTTACCTCTCCTCCAAACAGTGAATCTGGCAGGTCGATGGGCTGCTTGAGGACGCCGGTGGAGGAATAGACATTGAGCTTCATAAAAAATTATTTTTTCTTGGCAGGAGTTTCGAGGATGACGTACACAAGTCCACCATTAGGACCGGGAACTGCTCCTCTTATGGCCACAACGCGCTCCGCGACATCGGCGGAAATCACCGGACGGTGCTTGATGGTGATGGCGTCGCCACCCATGCGCCCTGGCATTCTTTTTCCTGGGTGAATACGACCCGGCCATGTGCGCATGCCTACGGAACCCGGTTCGCGCTTAAAGTGCGAGCCGTGGCTGGCAGGACCTCCCGCAAAGTGGTAGCGCTTCATGACACCCTGGAACCCCTTGCCTTTGCTCACTCCTTTGACAGTGACCATGCTGTCGACAGGCAAAATCTCGACGGTGACTTTTCCGCCAGCAGCCAAGCCATCCAGTGAGTCGACCATGAATTCTTTCTGATTCTTGAGCTTTTTCAACTCCTTACCCTTGCGCGTCCTGACCATCCCCTCATCCACGCCCAACACGACGGCGTTGTAGCCATCTTTCTCTTTGCTCTTCGTGCGCACGATGGTGTTGTCCTGGACCTGCAAGTAGGTCACAGGAACGGTCTCGCCGCTGGCGAGGAACACGCGAGACATGCCGATTTTTCGTGCGATGACACCAAGAGCCATTTATGCTGAGCGGAGCCGAAGTATAAATACTTAGAGGTTCGTCTGGCGCGGGTAGAAGGCAAAACCTTCGTCGCACTGGAACGTAAGAAAGCCGACGCACTGTACGGAGGAAATTGATGTCGGTCAAGAAGAACCGTGTCTCTTTTTCGGCAGCTGCTTCTTGGGCGCAAGCAGGTCGGGCATGTAGATCTTCTCTCTCAGGACACGCTCTCTGACGACTGCGGCATCGATGATGCTTTGGAGTTTTGCCGTCTTCATGGCAATTTCCTCTTCGAAAGGCTGCACTGTCAGTGAATCGCGAACGATGTAGTCCAGCAAATGATCAACCAATTTGCCGGTTGCCCCGCGAGTTAACCACCAGTCCTCGTAGTCAGTCGGTTTGCCAGCCTCGCGCGATCGTTCCAGGAAGTAGGCGCGAATTTCCTGCAAGGACTCTTCGGAGAGAAACGAATTGTGCGGTATCTCTAAGTCTTTCTGCTCCAACAGAATGTCAATACACGGCATGACGGGGTACTTCGTCGGCTTGAGCACGACCCGAGGCATGCACTGTCGGTAGTGCTTCTCCACCAAGAGGTCGGCCCGACGTCTGACTTCGGCAGAAGAATCTCCTGTGCGGACTTTCGCGAGCCTTTGCACCAAAGCGAAATCCATATGTGCCTCTAGTGCGCTCTGCGCGGCCTCTCGTTTAGCAAAAACAGCGTCACCCATTTCTGTCACTAACTTCAGAATGTGCTGCTCGCTCAACTTGGGACCAATGCGCGGCTGTTGCACTTCTGCTTTCGGCGCCTGCTTAATAGGAACTTGATTCTGGACCGGCGCATTGCCGCGCGGCATGACGAATGCCGCTTGCGCGAGCAAGTCCTGCACTTGAGCTGTCACTCCTCCAGCGAGCATCACTGCAACTTTTATCACGTTCATAGACACACTCCGACGAGGCTTTTCTACTGTCGATGAGTGTAGCGTCTCACTCATGTCTTCATGTTGTACTCCCTTTGCAAGAGATTGCACGAAAAAATTGCGGACAAGCGATTTTTGCGCTTCGGGAAGAGATGAAATCATAAAAATGCCGAAGTTTCTCTTTGGACATTTCGCCGAATGGCAGAGACCCGCTATTATTTGGGCCATGGACCCCATCCGCCACGAGAAAGCTCAGCAGTTGCGATCGATGAAGATCAATCCCTACGCCGCCAAGTTCGAGCGCACGCACGCACTAGAACAGGGCCGGGCTTGCCCTGACAGCGAGCGCGTAGCGATCTCCGGAAGGGTTGTGTTATTCCGTGACATGGGCAAGCTGACGTTCGCGACATTGCAAGACCACACGGGTCGATTGCAGATTGCATTCAAAGAGGAAGATCTAGGGACACAGAAGTACAAGCAGCGACTCAAACGGATTGATCTCGGAGACATAATCGGCATAGACCGTGAGCGAGATACGACCAAGAAAGGCGAGCCGACAGTGCTAGTGAAAGACTTGACAATGC
>CAYWEU010000036.1:0-16639 GCA_964457395.1 uncultured Candidatus Peribacteria bacterium | reverse complement strand
GGTATCCGCGATACGGCCTGCGGCTGCAAGCTTTTCAGGTTGCCGGTGGCGCAAGATCTTTTTGCTGTGCAGCGCATCGATCGCTTTGCGTTCGATGTTGAAGTATTGATGATGGCCATCGCCAGAGGCTACCGCATCAGCGAAGTGCCGGTGCAGTGGGTTGCGGTTCCTACGTCGAAGGTACGTATTGTTCGCGATGGCGCACAGATGTTCGGTTGCTTGTTGCTGCTCTATGGTCGAAAATTACTGCGAAAGGGGCGATAGACGATCTCCTGCGTGTGGCAACACCGCTCGAAATACTGTACACTGCCCCCACTATGCCAGCCGGTTTTATCCCGCCACGGAACAAGCGCCACAACCAAGTGTTCACGGTCATCCTGATCGTGTTCCTGGTGCTGAGTTCGCTGTACTACATCACGGCACCGCAGCGTACGGAAGACGAGCAATACACCGCATCTGCAGTCGTCTCGATCAGCGAAGTGACACGACACTACGCCGACGGCACGCTGGAGCATATTCTTATCCGGGGCAACAACATCTATGCCAAAACGCTCTCGGGCACGTACGTGCAATCCTACAAGGAGACAGCGGACAGCGTCTCAGCACTCGGCTGGAATGACCCGAAGAACCCCACGAAGGTCGAAGTCGACAACGTCGAGCTGAAAAACTTCTTCAAAGCGCATATCGGAGATCTTTTGTTCTTCTTCATGATCATCGTCGCTGCCATGTGGGTGTTCCGGTCCATCGCTCGCAGCCAGAGCACAGCGTTGTCGTTCGGCAAATCCAAGGCGCGCATCGCCGACGCACGAGATGTCAAAACGACATTTCGAGACGTCGCAGGAGCAGATGAAGCGAAAGAAGATCTCAAAGAGATCGTCGATTTTCTGAAGAACCCCAAGAAGTACACCGTGATCGGTGCCAAGATCCCTCGTGGCGCGCTGCTGATAGGCCTTCCGGGCACTGGCAAGACGTTGCTGGCTCGGGCAGTAGCCGGCGAAGCAGGGGTGCCGTTCTTCGCGATTTCGGGCTCGGAATTCGTTGAGATGTTCGTCGGTGTCGGTGCCAGTCGTGTGCGCGACTTGTTCCTGAAGGCCAAACGCAACGCGCCATGCATCATCTTCATCGACGAGATCGACGCCGTCGGCCGCCAACGCGGCGGGGCCGGGTTCGGCGGCGGTCACGATGAGCGCGAGCAGACGCTCAACCAGATCCTCACAGAAATGGACGGTTTCGAGAAAGACACGAACGTCATCGTGATGGCCGCAACCAACCGGCCGGACGTGCTGGATGTGGCGCTGCTGCGCCCGGGGCGTTTCGATAGACGCATCTTCATCGATAAGCCGGACCTTAATGCCCGCAAGAAAATTTTGGAAGTCCATGCCCGCAACAAGAAGATCGTCAAAGACATCGATCTCGAAACGATCGCTAAACAGACCGTGGGCTTGGCCGGAGCCGACTTGGAGAACATCATGAACGAAGCCGCCATCTTCGCTGCGCGCAAGGGCCAGAAGCAGATCCACCAGACCGACGTCGTCAACGCAGTCGAGAAAGTGACGATTGGCGGCGAGAAAAAATCTCGCAAGATCAGCGAGCGCGAGAAGAACATCACTGCCTACCACGAAATGGGCCACGCCATCGTGGGACACCTGTGTCCCGAGAGCGACCCGCTGCATAAAATTTCCATCGTCTCGCGCGGCTTCGCGCTGGGTGTCACCTGGTTCCTGCCCAAAGAAGACCAGTACACCACCAGCCGTACCAAGTTCTTGGACCAGATTTGCGGACTACTGGGCGGTCGCGCAGCCGAAGAGCTTGTCTTCAGCGAGATCACCACTGGTGCCAGTAACGACATCGAGAAAGCCACTGCCATCGCGCGAAACATGGCCATGCGCTACGGCATGGACGAGGGCGAACTGGGCATCGTCAACTATGGCGAGAAACAGGGGACGATGTACCTGGGCGCGGACATGGGCAGTGCGCGAAACTACTCCGAAGAAGTCGCTCGCAAGATCGATGCCTTCGTGCACCGCACCATCGCCAAGCAGTACGAGCGCGCGAAGGGCTTCATCACGCAGCACAGGTCCAAGCTCGACGAGCTCACGGAGATCTTGCTGAAGACAGAGACCATGAGCGTGGAAGAATTTCTCGAAGTCTTCGAGGGTGGAAAGAAGAAAAAGGCGAAAATCAAGGATGGCAACGATGAATCTACGGACGTGAAAGAATAATTCCCGCAGCAGGGACACCGTGTCCCTGGCGAGGGCGTAGCCGCCGAATAAAGCAGTATCAATGCCTTAGGTATTGCAGCGTTACTGCATATTCTTCTTTCAGATTCTCCAAAATTGGAAGTACTTGCTCTTCTTGGCCAGTGCGCTGAGCCGAATTGATGATTGCCCCGGGCAACGTATCATCAATGTGATGTCGTATGGCCTCTATTGTTCTCAGATGGTATATCGCATAATCCGCACCTCCGCGAAACCAGTATTCCATCCAATCTGTGCTCTGAGGACTATTCATAAGGGCAGCACGATACCAGCGGCGTTCTTCCTGTGCAAATGCCCTTCTCCTACGCTTTGCGCGAGGGCTTTCGTATGCTCTTCCACCAATCTTTTTTGGCGAGCAGGAGAGCTCCCATGGCGATGACGATGAGCACAACGCGTACGATCCAGCCGACGACCGGCACAAGCCACAGCGCTTTCAGCGCGACATAGAGGCCGAAACTGGCGAAGAAGAAACCGGACTTTTTCCAGTGCTTGCCCAACCGATACTCGAGCCAGCGTGCAGCGACCATCGCTGCGATCATGCCCGCGACGTACACGCTAAACCCGTAGACCGCGAAACCAAACAGCGCAATGGGTAACCCAACGATCGTGATGGCCAGTGTCGCCAACGCGATGGGGGTGATGACGAAGTACACGAAGCCCGCGAGAACGCTGGTCCAAGGCGATGTCCTCACGCGCTTCGCGGCGAGCGTGAACACGTCGCCCGGCAGGGTCATAAACAACAGAATTAGCACTGCTGCGGCCAAGAGAGAAACCAACGACCAGACGCCAAAGAGCACTGCCATGGTGCCAGTGAATGCTTGGCCTTCGTATCTGTTCGGCATCATCTCGCTTTTCAATTGAGGACTGTACACCGCGGTGCCAGAGGCAACGCTGTTGCCAAAATCTGCTTTGCCGCTCCTGGTCCAGTACTGCACGCTGTCGGCGAACGTCGCTTCGGAGCCGATCCGCAGGTCCTCGCCCATCAGTCGTGCCGGACCGCCGATGCCGCCGTTGATAGTCACATCTTCGCCATTGATGGTTGCTCCGCCCGAAACAGTGCCGCTCAACATTACAGATCCGCCTCGTGCTTTGAGTACGCCACCGACACTCCCCAACATCTCCACTTTGCCGCCGAAGACAACGACGTCTCCCCCGATGACCGCACTTGCCAAGATCTTCACCGTGCCGCCCGCAACGATCAAGTCGTCTCCGATCTTGCCGCTGATAGTCACCGTGCCTCCGGCAATGCGCGCATCGTCTGCGACGCTTCCCGTCACATCAATGTGGCCGCCCGCGGCGATCAAGTCGCCATGCACTGCTTGCTGCACTTGCACGGTGCCACCTATGACGACCAAGTCTCCGCCTACCTCTGCATCGACAATGGCTTCCTCGCCCGCAACATACAGGTCATCCGAGGATGCCTCTTGGATGTGCACAGTTTCTGCGTTCTCTACCGTTGCGGCGAATGCGGGAGCGGCAATGGCAAAGACCATCGCGAAGGTAACGGCGACGGGGAGCAAGCGTTTCATGGAGTGGTGGGGAAGCCGGAGGTCAGTATACCACTACTCACTCTGACCTCCCACTGCTACACTTTCTTCATGCAACCGATCTCTCCTCTCGACGGCCGCTACGCCAGCAAGGTCAACGCGTTGCGCCCGTTCTTTACCGAAGATGCACTCATCCGTGCCCGGATATTCGTCGAAGTCAGCTACTTCGGAGCGCTTGCGGATGAGAAGGGCATCAAAGAACTCAAGCCATTGCTCGCCAGAGAGAAAAAGGCGCTGCAGAACATCATCGATAATTTTGACGAGAAAGAAGCGCAGAAAGTCCGGACCATCGAGCAGACGACCAATCACGATGTCAAAGCCGTCGAATATTATTTGCACAAGCAAGTCGAGAAAATTGCGGGAGTCAAAATCCGCAAAGAGTTCATCCACTTCGCGCTCACGAGCGAAGACGTCAATAACCTCGCCTACGGCATCCTGGTCCAGGACGCCATCAAGCGCGTGCTCAAGCCCGAACTGCAAGCGCTCATCGCCTCGGTTCGCGGCATCGCGTCCGCGAACAAGAGCCGTTGGATGCTCAGCCTTACGCATGGACAACCAGCGACACCGACGACGCTGGGCAAAGAGATGATGGTCTTCGTCGATCGCTTGGAGCGTCAGCGGGACCAGCTGGCCGCGTTCAAGATGCAGGGAAAGTTCGGCGGAGCTGTGGGCAACTTCTTCGCGCATAAGGCCGCGTATCCGGAGATCAATTGGGAATCCTTCGGCCGCAAGTTCGTTCGTTCCCTCGGCTTGGAACCGCTGGCGAACACAACGCAGATCAACCCGCACGATGACATTGCCGAACTCAGCCATCTCTACCAGCGTATCGACACCATCCTCATCGATCTCTCGCGCGACGTGTGGTCGTACATCTCGCGCGGTGTGTTCAAGCAGCGTGTGGTCAAGGCGGAGGTCGGTTCGTCGACCATGCCGCACAAAGTAAATCCGATCGATTTCGAGAATGCTGAGGGCAACTTGGGGCTTGCCAATGCGCTCTTCGGTCACTTCGCCGACAAGCTTCCCATCAGCCGTCTGCAGCGCGACCTCAGCGATTCCACAGTGCAGCGCAACCTGGGTGTGGCGTTTGGGTACCATGTTCTTGCAATTGCTTCGCTGCAAAAAGGACTCAAGAAGCTCTCGGTCGATGCACAGCGCATGCAGCAAGAACTGGATATGCATCCCGAAGTCTACGGCGAGGCCATCCAAACAGTGATGCGCAAGCACGGCATGACTGATGCGTACGAGCAACTCAAGCAACTCACTCGCGGCGCGAAGATCACGAAGCAGACGCTGCTCGACTTCGTGGAAAAGCTCGAGATCCCAGGCAAAGATAAACGCCAGTTGGAGAGGCTGATGGAGGTGGGGGGAGGATAATTACTTCACGGAAAATCGTGGCATCACACTCAATTTTCTCTCCGGTCCGTAAAAAGTGAGATCAAATCGTTCCAGACATTGCTGATGTCCAAGAAGAATGGTCGGTTGCTCTTCGGCAAAATAGACGATTCCTTTCCAAGAAATCGGTCGATAACCAGAGTGCTCGATAGTGAGACCGATCGAACGATTTGAAGGATAGGCGACAAAACTTCCGCCACCCGCGCAATCGAGGATAATGCCTTCCGTATCATCCAGCGGGATCTCCAAGTCACGCGCGATGGCGAGGGGAAGAAGCGTGAAATCGGACCCCGTATCGACGAGAGCTCTTCCCACAGGGAAATCTCTCTTTCCGTATGTAAGCGTAAGAGGCAAATAAGGCCGATAGACTGTCTTATGCCTGCCTTCGCAGGGTACGTACGAGAATTCCACAACCGGCGAGGTAGGAGTGAGGGGGAACAAGATCAAAACGAATCGACTCTTTGTCTTTTCGCAAGGCGATGCGCTTTCTCAGTGGCTTCAACTCAGTGCTTGTGCTAATCACCCTTTCGCCCTTGCTTGCCACCCATTTGCCGGCGTTTTCTCTGGAGAAGATCATGTGAAGAAAAGGATACACATTCTCTGTTTTAAGAACAAGAAATTTAGAGAAACATTCCAAAAGAATGGTGCACTTCGGGGTAGAATTCACTGACACAGCATTGACTTATTAGAATATTAATTGTATAGTCAACTATGCTTCATTATAACTATGCTTAATCCAAAAGAAGGATCAGGAGGAAAGGCAATTAATCGTCGTGTTTTTATTAAAACACTTCGATGTGGAGGCTTACTTGCAGTAGGTAGTGCAGCTCTATGGAGAGCCACATCCATGTATGCCAACAGAATCAAAATATTACAAAATGCATACGATCAAGGTCAGATTACGCGAGTGAGTGTTGTACAAAAAATCGTTGGTGATCATGCGAGAGGTTGCATAGTGGCGAATGCCAACGGTAGTAGATTGCATGCTCTACAACTACGTGATTTCAACTTTTTGCATCAACTACGTACGCATCAGGACATTATTGCCGGTCACCATGGACCAGATCCTACACCTCCAAAAATTGGAACCATTTTAATACCGGAGCGCCGAGGAAGTGGGGCGATTCTAGAAGATGAGAATGGCCGAAGAGTGATTTGCACGAACGAGCATGTAGCTGCCATAATGCCAAACCCAGATGCATGGAAAAAAGATAAGCAAACTGACTTAGCCATCATAGGTTTAGAGCATGCGAATCATATTACCTCTAAGGGACAGGACAGTGTTCCATATACACTACATGATTTTACCAAAGATCAGGAAGCAATTGGGCAACGATGCGTGGTGGAAGCATATGCCACCAATGCACTCGTAGAAGTGAAAGGTATCTTATTGGGCATACAAAACTTAGGTGTGCAAGGCGATATGGGCATGTTAGTGATCAATAGTCCTATTCCAGCCTCAAAATATAGAGGCATGAGTGGTAGTGTTATGAGACATGAGGGTAAGCCAATCGCCTCAGTGCATGCAGGTGCAGCTGTACTACAAAAGGGAGATCAATTGCTAGAAGTTCTATCAAACAGAGACGATCCCCGATCCGACGAATGCACGACCGTGCTGCTATCTTTGTCTGGTCCGGAAAGAATGAAAAAAATACTATCATAGTGAATCGTATTTTCCGTGGTGCCCAGGAGAGGAGTCGAACCTCCACGGGATTGCTCCCGCTACCACCTCAAGGTAGTGCGTCTGCCATTTCGCCACCTGGGCATTTGCCTTTTAACCATCTCTTTCCAGAACCTGACTTCAGATATATTTCCCTTTCCCTGGCGTCACGTCGAGTGGAAAACATTTCTACAAATACTAATTTGAAAGGGCGATAGGGTTTCGTAGTGCGTTCCTTGCCATCTTGATGCTGCCGAACACGTCTTTGAATGTTATTCGTGAGGCCAACATACCAATAGTTTCGAGTCAAACTGCAGAGAACATACACTGCGTACATAAGATTATGAAAGGGTAGTGCGCCTGCCTGCCGGCAGGCAGGTCTGCCATTTCGCCACCTGGGCATGATCTCAAAAGAACGCTGGCAGAGTGTAGCAACGATCAGGAGGCGTCGTCACTGGATTTTTCGTGTTTTGCCAAATACTCGAAAAGAGTAAGCTTTCGGCATGCAGAGGTCTCATACGCAATGTCAATCGTGCGCAGGCGATATCGACAGAAATTGACAAAATACACTATTCGCGTTAAGATTACTTTGATGCGCAATCGTCTCATAACCGGTCTCGCGTTGAGCTTGGCTCTATCAACGGGCTGCGATAAGAGCAAGCCGCAACTTGCAGTGGAACAAAAAGCGACGGAAACGTCTGCAGATGTTCGCACAGACGTCGCGAAAACAGTTACAGGAAAAGATGCGAACAATGTGGAGAAACCGAAGGATCTTTTGCCTATGCCAGTGGAACTGGCTCTGGAAGCATTGGCCAAAGAACTTCCTGACAACAAGAAGCCGAGCATAACGGGTACCGTATCCCAGCAGCTGAAAGCGTCAACAAAGCAGGGCCTGACGTACGCTCAGTTGTTCGATGCGTTGGGAAAAGCAGGTTTGGATGTGAAGAACACAGAAACGCGGAACAAGGTACACGTAGCATTTACCAGATATTTTCCAAAGTGGAGTGACTTAGTGCAACACGATGTTTCTTTTGACTTATACGGTGAGCGCACGAACGGACAACCTTCGTATTTTGAGAGAACCAAGTTTTTGGAGGCCCAAAGCGGCGAAGGGACTCGCCTGGAACCGAGAAAAATCGACTACACCAATCCAGAAGCAAATATCGCATTTCTCGAGGATAAGCCTGGTGAACATTACCATGTGGAAATGACCCCTAAACTTCCGGTGGTCAGACTTGCTCTACAACCTGTCATGAAAAACTTTCCTCATAACCAGGTCATCTCGAAAAAAGTTGTCAGTGCCGATGGAAGCGCGAAAATATGCCTTACCACGCAGAATGGAGTGGAAGAGAAAAACGAAGGCTACACACATATTTCAGTTGCTCCAGGCTGTGATCTCATAGTTTTTACAAGCAAGCCAGATTTTAAAGCTGTGGAGACATTGTTGGTCCGACCGATGCAGTACCATGCCGATCGAAAGAGCGGGTATGACAATACTCTGAGCAAACACCAAACAAGTATTGAGCGTCTTCATGAGAAAGATGAGCAAGGAAACTATGTTGTGAGCGACCAGGAATTGAAGAGGATCAAAACACTCGTGAAGAGCGCATTGAACTTCCCTGCGGATGTCGAGGTAAAACTGTTCATACAACGCAATAGTATCCTGCGAGGAGAAATTCATTTCAATACAGACCAGCGTGTCACGTTTGACTATGACAGTGCCAATGGCGTGTTGATCATCGGGGACCGTGCGAACGTAAAACCGCAGGAAGTCTCTCTAGCGATACAGGCTTCGGCGCGGAAGAGATAGCCGCGTATTTTTTCTTCTTCACGTATGAGGAAAAGCACACTGCCGTCGCAGAACTCGTACGCTGATGTATCAGGTGAGACTATTCGTGATCTTGTACAGGTGGCGTATGAGCATCCGGAGGACACTCCACCAGAGGAGATACAAAAGATTCTGAAGAGTATTGGAAGCAGTGTGACTGTCGAAGAAATCCAGCGAAGGGCGATGGAACGATTGCGAGCTCGAGGGGAATCCGAAGTGACACCTTCTCAAATGAATACGTGGCGAGCTCTCAAAGGATTAGAAGTTCGAAGCAGCTTCTTCGAACTACTGCACACAAAAGAAAGGCAAAATCAGCGGCAGTGAGGGGCAGAGCACTACGGCAATTTGCCCAGCTCCGTCTGCAGTTTGCTCTTCTGCTCATTAAGCCGTTCGTATCTGCTGTTCCACAGCGCGGATTCGATCATTCATTCCTTACGCTTACGTTTTGCGTCTGTCCTACCTACAATACCTACCGTACGTACCTTACTTTTCTTGTGATCGAGCTCCACCGCAAACTCTTAGGCGATCATCCGCGCAACCAAGCGTTCTATGAGGCGCTCAAGCAGGTCATCGTGCCCGGGAAAACCGTTGTCGCAGATATCGGCTCTGGGACGGGCTTCCTAAGTTTTTTGGCATCGCAACTCAGTGCCAAAGAGTGTTACTTATACGAAAGCGGCGAAGTACTCGAACTCAGTCGAGCCCTGGCCAAAGCCAACAACATCACCAACTGTCATTTTATCCCCATGCACTCCACGCAGGCCAAACGTCCGGTGAAGGCCGACGTCGTCGTTTCGGAAACGCTTGGCAATTATGCGCTGGAAGAAAACATCATCGAGAACCTGAATGATGCTCGTCGTTTTCTACAGGCCGACGGCACCATCATCCCTGCCGGCCTCAAGCAATTCGTTGCGCCGGTGGTAATGCCTCGATTGCATAACGACATCAATGTCTGGGACAGCATCGGCTACGATCTCGATTTTTCCATCGCCAAGACCGTGTGCTTCAACAACATGTATGTTCGCGCGATCGAGCCTGCTGACCTGCTGCCGGGTGACAGTGCACAGTGCTGGGACACGATTGATTTTCGCAAGAAGAACGCCAGCAAACGCTCTGCGTCCATCCATTGGACTATCAGCAAGCCTGTCACTGTGTACGGCTTTTGCGTGTGGTGGGAGTCAGTATTGGTTCCAGGAATCTCGATCTCTACAAGTCCGTTTGCAGGTGACACGCACTGGGATCAGATTTATTTGCCGATACTCGACCCTGTTTCTTTGCAAACAAAAGAAGGCGTCGCGCTCACCATTCATTCCGACTCGCGCTACGCAGTGAAGATCAATCTCGAATGGAGTGTCGCCAAGGTCGATATAAAGGGCAAAACCGGCAAGCCGCAGCGGTTTGATATGCAGAGGGGGTAGGTAGGCTACGTAGCCTACAAAGGCTTGCTCGTGTCGAATACCCATGTTTCCAGCAAGTGTGCGTCGGCACCGTATCGTCCCAGAGATTTTCTGGTGAAGTCGGCAAACTCGCCGCTGTCGCGCATGCCGTAATGCTTGTAGAGAGGACTGAGTTTTTCCGAAGCCGTCAAACTGATGGCCCGAGGAATGCCGGCCTCATGAATCCTGGACCAGACATGCTCGAATAATTCCTTGCCGTACTGGGAACTTTGATAGTTTTCACCGATGACGAACCCCCCGATTTCCGTCACTTGCACATGACCGTCGATGGGCTTGTGGTACATTGATCCGACGGCGATATTTCTGTGCTTGAACACGAACACGACATTGTTTTGAATCAGCATTGCCATTTCCTTCGCGGGCATTGGTTTTAAGTATGGCGTGCCACCAGGCGTTTTATGGTGCTCCTCTTTCGAACTTTCTTCTCGCAGCCGCATAATCGCGTCTAGGTCACCCATGCTTGCTGTTGTGATGCGGTGGCTGTGTCTGTATTCCAACAGCGTGCCGCCACGATCGCCGCCTGTATGCGTCAGAACGTCGTCTCGCAGCGCTTCTGCTTCCGGTGGCAGGTAATGCACTTGCGAAACATTGCCGGAAACCGCCCGAGCACCCGCTACGAGTTTCGAAGCCATATCGTTCTGGATGATGAACGTTCCGTCTACGCCTTGCTCCCGGAACAGGTGCATAGCGCGATCATGATCGATGTAGCAGACCTTGGTCTTGCCGTTGCTGCTCCCATTGCCATTCTTGTTCGGCAGCCGGATGGCGCCCGTGTCACTGAGAAATAAGAGCTTGTGCGCGCTGACCTCGTGTGCGACTTCCGCGGCATTGTCATCAGGATTCACGTACAGATACTCGCCAGACTCCATGCCCCCAAACGGCACGATAGGGATATTTTTCCGTTCGATTGCTTCTACGATCGGCCTGGAATCAACTGCCATGACCCTGCCTGTTTCGCCACACCCAAGCTTGCGTTCCGCTTCTACGATATGCGGACCGATATCCTCACATCCAAGCCCTATTTCTTCGCAGAGAGAGGAGATGAGACGTGCAGTGACAACGACTTCTTCTTGGATGCCTGAGATCACATTTTTTCGCAGCATTGGGGTAAGAGAGCGGTGTTTCGTCGCGCTTTCCACGACATGCTGGGTGTATGGGCCGCCGGTGAACATGATCGTGACGTGAATGCCATGGTCGCGGAACATCCGGATCGTTTCGAGAATCTTCCGCGCCTGCGGGTCATCCTGCAAGAACAACCCTCCCGGCATCTGGATGAAGAAGATCTTGCCTTCGAACTCCCGGTAGTACTGTTCGGATACCGATGATGCGGTGTCGAGGCGCGTAGGACCGTGTATCGTGGAAGAATCTTTCACAGGACCGCAATTGTATGCGGAAGAGACTGCGATGCAAGAGATATTGTTATGACTGTGTGTTCAATAGTTCGGCTGATCAACCGAGACCGATGCAGCGGCGCCTGTAGAGTCCGGTGATGATGTCTGCGGCGCACACGATGACACGAGAACGCCGAGTGCGATGAGTCCGATGACTATGGGCACTGCTGCCGAGCGCGATGAACGAGTGTGAGTTGAGTGACGCATACAATGGGATACTCTACCCGCTCTTTTGCACAAGATCCAGGGTGATTTTAGCCCAATAGCTTGCGGAAATCCTCTTCGTTGATCATTGGCACTCCCAGCGTCATGGCGTCACCGTGCTTACTGCCCGGCTCGGCCCCCAGCAGCAGGTAACTGGTCTTCTTGCTCACCGAGCTGCTCACTTTTCCTCCGCGCGACTTAATCATCTCTTTCGTATCTTCTCTGCCGATGGTCGGCAGTGTTCCGGTGATCACAAATGTTTTGCCCGCGAAGACTTGTTCCAGCGCCGAGCTCTGCGGCAGTTCGCAGCGCACGCCGCCGTTTTCCAGTTTGTGCAGCAAGGCACGATGATCGTCATCCGCCACCCATGCGCGTAGCGACTGCACGACCGCGTCGCCGATGCCATCGATGCACTCCAGCTGCTCGTGCGGAATATCCAGCAGCGTTTGCCCGATGCTCCCAGGCAGCAGAACCTTGTCGTTGCCGGACTGCTTCCAGTCGATGCGCATCGCCAGCAGGTCCGCTGTTTCTCGTCCGATGTGGCGTATGCCGAGTGCGAAGAGAAACCTCCCGAGCCCGATGTGCTTCGATCTTTCGATATTCTGCAGCGCATTCTGCGTTTTTTTCTCTTTAAAGAGCGGCAGAGACAAAAAATCCTGCTCGGTGAGGAAGTACAGATCGCCGTAGTCGCTCACGAGTCCTGCCGCGATGAGCGCCTCGATGGTTTCGCCGCCCAGTCCCTCGATATTCATTGCGTAGCGCGAGACGAAGTGTTCCAGCCGTTGCTGGCGTACACCCGCGCAGTCGGGGTTGGAACAGCGGTGTACCGCTTCGCCTTCCGGCCGGATGAGCGGGCTCTCGCAACTAGGACAGTGCTGCGGGTAGCGAAACGGCACGGACTGCGGCGTGCGTAGATTTACGAGCACTTCGACGACCTCCGGGATGATATCGCCCGCTTTCTGCACGATCACCGTATCGCCGATATGAATATCCTGCCGGAGAATCTCGTCTTCGTTATGGAGCGTCGCGCGCGTCACCGTCGTGCCTGCCAGCTGCACGGGGCTCAAGTGCGCGACAGGCGTCACGGCACCCGTGCGGCCGATTTGCAGCTCGATGTCCAAGATGCGTGCCGTGCCCTGCTGCGCTGCGAACTTGTACGCTCGTGCGTAGCGCGGGGCTTTGGCGGTCGATCCCAGATCTTTCTGCAACCGCTTGTCATTTATTTTAATGACGATACCGTCGATGTCGAACGGCAACGCTTCGCGTTTCTTCTCAACGTTTCGGTACAGCGTCTCGATGTCCTCCAGAGAGTGCACCACGGCAAAGTCACGCTGCACAGGAAGTCCGCACCGTTGCAAGAAGTCCATAGTGTCGGACTGTGTCTTGATGCCCAGTGTCGCGACGATCGCCTCGTCCACGTGATAGCAGAGCATCTTCAGCTCGCGCTGCGCTGCTATAGCCGGGTCCAACTGACGCACAGACCCTGCCGCGGCGTTGCGCGGGTTGGCGAATTGCTCTTCGAGAGGCAGCTTGCTGTTGATCTTCGCCAGGCTCGCCTTGTCCATGTACACCTCTCCGCCGATTTCCAGCAGAGCGGGGACTTCTCCGATCACAGTTCCGGCATCCAGCTCGAACGACAGCGGCAATGATTCGATAGTGCGTATTGTGTGCGTGACGTCTTCGCCCTCTATCCCGTTGCCGCGAGTGACAGCCCTGAGTAAACGATAGGCCACTGACTTCTGATTACTGATTACTAACTTCTCTCTCGAATACTCATACACCAACGACACGTTTAATCCATCTATCTTTAATTCGCATTCAAACTCGAATTGCATATCGGGCTTTCCCAGCGCCCTGCGCATCATGCTGATCCATTCTTCCAGGTCTTCGTGCGAGAACGCGTCTTGCAGAGATTCTTTCGCGTACAGGTGTCGCACTTTGGGCAGTCGGCCGTCCAGCGGCGCACCAACGCGTTGCGTTGGGGAATCCGGTGTGATCAGTTGTGGAAACTTCGTCTCCAGCTCGATCAGTTCTTTTTTCAAACTGTCACGAACAGCTTCGGGCACCAGAGTCGTATTGTCCACGAAGTAGGCGCGGTTCAAACGCCAAATTTCGGCTTTCAGGCTCGCGATGCGCTCGCTTGCGGCTGCAATGTCAGAGGAACTGTTCATCGCACGCATTGTACAAGAATACCCATGGGAATCCCACGATGCGCACCACGCGATAGAATCGCTTTTTGCCCATACGGCTGCGCCAGCTATCAAGAATCATCGTTGCAATGTCATTGGACTCGATCAATTTTTTTTGTCAATTGAAATCCGGCTGGAAATGCGGAGTATACGCACCGCTATGGCTTCTCTCCTCGATCTCCGGCGTCAGGTAGATATTCTCGATCGGCAGATCGTCGAACTGCTCTCGCGTAGGACCGCGCTCGTGCGCCAGATCGTCACCGCGCGCGAAGACAACGAGACCGACAAAGAGCGCGAGGCGCAGGTGCTCAGCAACTGGCTGGAGGAGGGGATCGATTATGACTTGGAGGAAATGGGGCTGGAAAAAGTCTGCAAGGCGGTCATGGATATGTCGCAGAGGGCTGTAGAGAATTAGGGCAAAGGCTACTGCAAAAAGTCGTGGTGGCTGCTTGGCAAAAGGCCAAGAATCTGCTATACTTATTCGATGGCAAATCAATCTCTCTGGACGCAAGCGATAGAGCGCGGAGCCTCGGACATCCATGTCCTTACGGACCATGTGCCCATGCTGCGCATCGACGGCTTGCTGGAACCGGCAAGTGGCAAGCAAACCACGGCGGCGGAGGTGAAACAGCTGATGCTCGAGTTTTTGTCGGAAACCGATTACAAGAAGATGACCGAAGCAGGAGATGTCGATTGCTCGTACGAGTTGCCGGATGCCACGCGCATGCGCATCAACTGTCACCTGGTGCGTGGACAGCCGTGTTTCGCCGCGCGTCTGGTGCCCAACATCGTGCCGACGCTGCAGGAGATTGCGCTACCCGACGTCGTCATGGACATCTGTCGCGAGTGCGAAGGCCTCGTGCTGTTCACGGGTCCGACCGGCAGCGGCAAATCCACCTCGCTCGCCGCGATCGTGAATCAGATCAACAAAGAAAGCCCAGCGCACATCAACACGCTGGAATACCCGATCGAATTTTTGTTCAAAGCCGACAAGTCGCACATCAGTCAGCGAGAACTGGACTTGGACTTTCCGAACTTCCCCGAAGGACTCAAACACGTGCTGCGCCAAGACCCGGACGTTGTCATGGTCGGCGAAATGCGCGACTTAGAAAGTATCGCGCTCGCTCTGACCCTGGCCGAAACCGGCCACTTGGTACTGGCGACGCTGCACACGCCAAACTCGTTCCAGACCATCGACCGCATCGTCGATGTGTTTCCGTCGTACCAGCAATCGCAAGTGCGCTTGCAGCTGTCGCTGTCGCTCAAGGCAGTCATCGCGCAGCAGCTGCTGCCGCGCAAAGGCGGGGGACGCATCGCTAACCGCGAAATACTCATCAACAACCCTGCGGTTGCCAACATCATCCGCGAGCACCGCTTGGCAGAATTGCCGAGCGTGTTGCAGACGAACGGAGACCTGGGGATGGTGACGTTCGAGAAAGATTTCCAGCGACTGGCAAAAGAGGGGTTGGTGGAGGGGTGAGGAAAAAGAAACATTTTCGCTGACTCTTTAGGCTTCATGCAAATTTTTCGTCCTCTCTGCATAAATGGAGGCGATGATTTTTCTTTTAAGAATCATAGTTTTTTCGGGGTCACCGTTTGCAGATCGCTCAGCGAGGCGGAATAACGTGGCAATATTATAGAAGGCTAACCTTAGACCTGCTTCCACCTTACTTTTTGGCGAAGCGGGTGTGATATATCGGTCAAGATTTTTTGCTAAGAGCAAATATCCCGCATCACAATCAAAAGGGAGAAGATCTTCTGGCTGATAAAAACCAAATGCATCAAGCATGGCATCCATGCCTTTTACGAAGCCACCTCGAGAGAGGATGTCTGCGCCTCCAATCTCTACTGTGTACGCTCGTATCTCACCATCGATGTATTCACTTTTGTTAGGTTTTTTAGATGCTTTGCCAGTTACCAGGTTTTCCAAATGTTCTAGTTCATGAATGCCAATGAGTCCGGCCCATTCACGAGTAATGGCCACGGGAACTACTCTCATAAGAGTGGTGCTACCTTGACTAGCTACCTGAATAGAGCCCTTCTGCTCGCGCAAGATTTCATTGTCTCGAGGAATAACTGCCATCCATGCATTGCCCAGCTTTCCGCTTTCGAGACTCACAATATCTCTTCCTTCCAGAGTCGCCCAACGGGCACGCTTTGCACGGAAATCCTTTAGGTTTCTCAGAAGGGGAGCCGAGACGTGTTCTCCTGGTTCCGGATACATGCTTGCTTGTCCCAGAATATAATCCATGCCTGTCTGAAATGCCGCGCGAGTTTCGGCATCATCGACGAACGCGAATTCCTGCGGCCCATATACTTGGCCCAGAGTGACATTCCGAGCTACTGGTGGCATGCCCTCTACAAGTCCTATGGATTTACCTAGTTTGGTGAATGTGCTGCGCTCGGTCGTGATGCGAGTCTTAACCGCTTCGTTAATATCTTTGTTTGCGTCGGCAGTCCATATGAGTGTGGCGTCTCTTTTGGCATCCGATGACGCATATTCTTCTCCTTCTGGTCCTGCAATAGCGTCGTCGATCTCGATCTTTCTAAGTCTTTGCCAGAACGACTTCTGTACTTTCTGAAATGCCTGAGTGAAGGCAGGCGACCACTGCATCTCCGCATCATCGGTGATACCAAGACCGATATCTGTACTTGTTCTCGTCCATGTTGTTTTCTCGACATCTTTTTTCCAGAACGCAATTTTTCGAATAGGCGG
>CAYWEU010000035.1:0-5895 GCA_964457395.1 uncultured Candidatus Peribacteria bacterium | reverse complement strand
CGCAAAGAGCTTGAGCTCGGTGTATGAAGTTCTGTATGCGCCAGTGCTTTTTCGATCAATCGGAGACGTCGATCGCGTGCAGACAACGAACCCAACGCAACAGGCTATCCGTCAGTTGCTACGAAGTGAAGCAACGCTGGGTGGGGCAACCGTCGCTCGGCGAGTTCCTATCGCGCATGAACAGAAGTTCCTCAAGTATTGGGAAGATTTGATCAGTTCGGATCAGCAGTTTTGGTCAGAAAAGGGAACATTCGAGCTTCCGAAAAGCGACGAGCTAGATGAACGAAACGAAAAGCAACGAAACAGATTTTCACAATCTCGCTTGGAACTTTCTCCACTACTTCTCCAGGAGCCGACCAACATGCAGCAGTCGCAAGGCTCAAGCCAAAATTCTTCAGGATCATCGAGCAATCAAACAGCAGAACATCAATCGCAGGAGAATAGTGAGGATCGAGCATCAACCAAGGGAAATGCGGAAAAGAACCAAGAGCAACCAGAAAAGGGGAGTACCGGTAAACAATCCCAAGACCATGATGTTGAACGACTCTTGCAGCCGCAGGAACCTACCGATGCCTTGGCTCAGCGCGGAGAGCAATTGCCAGGAGCACCGAATCCTGTGGATTCGCCTCCACCGGTGGGCGAGTTGTCCGAAGCCATGAACGGAGACCGGCAATATCTCATCACGGAAATTTCGCTGGATATGGACAACCGTTATTGCGCGTTTATGCCCGCGACGACAGAAGAAGCGTCAGCGTTGCGTTCATGGGTAGAATCTCCCGTAGGGGGGCGGAAAACCGTCACGATGCGCTTACCGAATGTCGGGCCCGGGGCAGCACTGCCGATTATTTTAGGGAGCAGGATCGAGCACGTGCGTACGCCAGAAGATGAGGATCTGCCACTGGATGAGACTACCGGCATCACGCCGCAAGTGGCGGCTGGTGTCAGCAGCGGGCCTGTGACGATAACATACCGGTTGCTGGAACATTTGCCTGTATCAGGGCGGCAAACTCTAAAGGAGGTGAATGCGATCATCGGAAAATCTCTGAGACCGAGAGCACCGCTTTCTACTTGGGAATCGTTTCCGGAAAAATTGCGTCTTGCCCTGTCTCCCATACGAACTTCTTTGGCATCGGGCAATTGTACTGCTTTTCAGGGTGCACAGTCCGTTCAGCGTATCGTACAAACATTCTATCGATACTGCTATCTGCAGCAGAAACCGCAAACACGGCATAAGTATGAAGCTTTTATCAGAGGAATGCCGTACGCAGGTGACGCAGCACAACGCTACATCGATTTTATTCATTCTGTTGGCTCTCCTGAACAGAATATTTTGGGACGCGGTGTTTGCGGGCAACTTACAACGATCTTCGTCGACTGCTTACGGCATGTGGGCTTCGAGTACGCCGGTTCGGGAGGCGGGTATCTGACGGATGAAACACAATTTTCGCAAAATGATTTTCATGCGTTTGCTGCTGTTCCTTTACTCACCAGCAGCGGCAGGCCATTCGTGCAGGTGTTTGAAGCGGGGAGCGGTATTGTTGAGGAGTCTGCAGACGAACAGGTGCGAGAACAGAAAGATTCGCAATTCGTCGAGGAAGAACAACCAGCGTTAGAATCTCCTGCATTTTCCTCAGAAGAACTCAGAGATCAAGCCATCGAATGGTCTCGACGTTTGCAGGCACCCGTCTCCATCATGGACATCGAAGAAGCAGCGGAAGCTGTGCATGCCGCACTTCGCCATACATACAAAGGCTTTGATTCATCGAGAAGCCGCGTTCTGGACTACTTACTCCATCCAGCAACTGTCATCGGCGGTCTACATGCGAAAGAGTTGCAACATCGATTGCCGACATTGCCCTTAACTTCTCAGGCTATTCTGAAGGATTTGTTTGTGCGAGGACAGGTGCTGTTAGACGAAATACATCAACGTTTGGCTCAGTAATTCCTTACTTCTCCAGTACATCCGGCCACGCCAGCAACGGAGATTCTTTCTGTTTCAAGTCGGCTTCCATCGCCTCGATCAGGCGTTTGGCAAGCTGCACGTTGGTGAGAAGTGCGATGCCTCTGTCGATCGCGATGCGGCGAATGTAATACCCGTCTGTCTTCTCGGCTGTCGATGCATGCTGCGGGATATTGATGACGAGTTCTATACGTTTCGATTCAAGATACTCCCGGATGTTGGGACTGCGTGGCTCGGACAGTTTGTACAGCAACACGCTCGGAAACCCGCGCGCAGACAAAAATTCGTGCGTTCGGTGTGTGGCGAACAGCGAGTAGCCCATCGCGATGAGCGTCTCGATCGCCGGTAACATGTCGATTTTATCTTCCAGCTTTCCAATCGTCAGCAGCACGTTCTTGCGCGGCATCTGAAAGCCGATAGCCTTGAGCGACAGCAGCAGCGCCTGGCCCACATGGCTGCCAAAACATGCGACCTCGCCCGTGCTGGCCATCTCCACACCCAGCCGGGGATCCGCGCCTTTGAGTCGACTAAAGCTGAACTGTGCCGCTTTGACGCCCACGTGATCGAGATCGAGTGTTTGGTACCGAACATCCTCTCTTGCCCGTCCGAGCAAGGCTTGCGTTGCGATCTTAATAAAGTTGATACCCGTGACCTTGCTTGCAAATGGGAAAGACCGGCTGGCCCGCAGGTTGCACTCGATGACTTTCAAATTATTATTTTTGGCGAGAAACTGGATGTTGAACGGTCCCGAGATCTCGAGTCCTTGTGAGATTTTCTTCGCGATGACCTTCATGCGGCGAAATGTCTCGATATTCACCCGTTGCGGCGGCAGCACGATGGTGGCGTCTCCCGAATGCACTCCCGCGTTTTCGATATGCTCGCCCAGCGCGTACAGCAGGAGCTTGCCGTTTTGCGCCACACCGTCGAAGTCGATTTCCTTCGCGCCTTGTTCGAACTTGGACACGACGACCGGTGCGTCTTTCGACAGTTGCGTGGCTTCTTCCAAATACTCTTTCATATCATCCTCCGTATGTACGACGGTCATCGCAGCACCAGACAACACGTAACTGGGGCGAACGATGACGGGATACCCGACCGTTTTCGCAAAGTGCTTGGCAGAGGCGAGATCGGCGAATTCTTTCCACTCCGGCTGATGCACTTCCAGGGTATCCAGCAGCGCGGAGAATTTGTGACGGTCTTCTGCTCTGTCGATGTTCTCGGGTGCCGTTCCCAAAATACGCACCCCGGCTTTGGCCAGTTTGAGAGCCAACGAGTTCGGTATCTGCCCGCCCATAGAAACAACAATGGCATGTGGCTGGGTCTCGCGGATAATATCCATGACGCGTTCCAAGCTCAGTTCTTCGAAGAACAGCTGATCGCACTCGTCGTAGTCGGTGCTCACAGTCTCCGGATTGCTGTTGATCATGATCACTTCGAACCCCTGCGCCTGCAGCTCGCGGACTGTTTGTACGCAGCACCAATCAAATTCTACCGAAGAGCCGATGGAGTACGGGCCGCCGCCCAACACTATCACTCGATTGTTGTTGTTCGAGCTTTTCAAATCTACATCATCCTCAATCCCTCCATATGTTAAGTACAAGTAATTCGTCTTCGCCGGAAATTCCCCCGCCAGCGTATCGATTTGTTTGATGCACGGTCGCAGACCGATGGATTGCCGTCGCTGCTCGATATGCTCGGCCTTGTCGCCGCGAATGATCGCGATGCCGCGGTCGGAGAACCCATGACGTTTTGCGCGTGTCAGCAAGTCGGACGTCAGTTCTTCGGCTTTGCTTTTGAAGAGTTCTTGCCGCACCTGTGCACATGCGGCGATGCGCGTCAGAAACCACATATCGATGCCTGTTGCTGCGTTGACATCCGTCGGAGACATGCCTCCGGCCAAGGCGTCTGCGATGGCAAAGATGCGCAGAGGACTCGGTGCACGCATTTCTCGCGCGATGTCTTTTTTGGCAAACCGTTGCGACACCGGGTACAAACCGTCGACTCCGATGTTGAGCATGCGCATCGCTTTCTGCAGTGCCGCCTCGAACGTGCGGTCGATGGCCATCACTTCGCCTACCGACTTCATCTCGGTCGTGATTTCTTCTGCGACGAAGTGGAATTTCTGCAGATCCCACCGTGGCATTTTTACCGCAACATAATCCAGCGACGGCTCGAAGTCCGCGCACGTGACCTGCGTGATCGAGTTCTTGATGTCTGGCAGCAGGTACCCCAATGCCAGTTTTGCCGCGACGAATGCCAGAGGGTAGCCGGTAGCTTTCGACGCCAGTGCGGACGAACGGCTGAGCCGAGCATTTACTTCGATCACCCGGTACAGACGGCTTTTTGGGTCCAGCGCGTACTGAATATTGCATTCTCCGATGATGCCCAAGTGCCGGATGACCTTGAGCGCTGTGCTACGCAGCATCTGATACTCAGAGTTATCGAGTGTTTGACTGGGCGCAACGACGATCGACTCGCCGGTATGAATGCCCAGCGGATCGACGTTTTCCATATTGCAGACCGTGATGCAGTTGTCGGCTCTGTCCCGAACGACTTCGTACTCGATCTCTTTCCAGCCAGTGAGGTCTTCCTCCACCAACACTTGTGGAGACTCCACGAATGCCACGTCCAAAATCTCCTTCAACTTGTCGGGTGTAACCGCTCTTCCGCTCCCCTTGCCACCCAGCGCGAACCCGGCGCGCACGATGACCGGAAAACCGATTTTCGTGGCCGCTTCGGCCGCTTCTTCTATAGAGGTGCAGGCAAAGGATCGTGGAACCGGCACGCCGATGCTGTTGAGTTCCGCGTTAAACAGCGCTCTGTCCTCGGTTTTGCGAATCGCATCCACCGACGTGCCGAGCACCGTGATGGTATGTTTTTTGAGCACGCCGGTCTCCTCTAACTTCAGCCCGCAGTTGAGCGCTGTCTGCCCGCCGAAGCTGAGCGCGATGGCGTGAGGCTTTTCTTTTTCGATGACTTGCGTGACAAACTCCGGCAACACCGGCAAGAAGTACACGCGGTCAGCCAAGCCCCAACTGGTCTGGTTCGTTGCAATATTCGGGTTGATGAGCACCACGCGCTTGCCCTCCTCTTTGAACGCCTTGATCGCCTGGCTGCCAGAGTAGTCGAACTCTCCGGCCTCGCCGATCTTCAAGGCACCGGAGCCTAACAAAAGAATAGTGCCTGCTTCAGAGTCGAAAGTGCGAAAGGTACTGTCACCTGCCTGTCCCTCGTAGCCCGAAGGGAGAAGTGGGGACTTCTGATTACTGACTACTTTTGGAAAACGAGCGCCCCCGTCCGCCCCGGACGGCGAGGTGCCGCTTGTGATGCTGTCCACCATGTCCGGACGATGGTAGCGATGGAGTTGAGGGAGGGCAACTCTTTTCATGATCTTATGCGACAATTCGAATCTATCGAATAGTCAAGAGCCATCGATCATATTTTCTGCTATAATATATGAATTTACACACACAAAAACGTCATGCGCATTTCGATACTCAACACAAACATTTACCCGGCAACGATTGTCATGACTGCGCTCGTCTGCAGTATTTTTTCTCCGGTGCATGCGGCGGACAAACCGTACGAACAGGAATTCGTCGTCACCGCGTACTACTCGCCGCTGCCCGACCAGTGTTGCTATTTTCGGGGCAGTTACGAAGCTGAATTGGAGTTCAATGGCAATGGGGTCAGGGGTGCCGATGGCACCGACGTCTACCCGGGAATCATCGCGGCACCGGCGAGCTATGCATACGGCACGCGCATCGCGCTGGGTGGTATAGGGGTGGGTACCGTGCACGACAGGGGCGGTAGGATCATCGAGTGGAACAACGACGCGCATCGTGTTGATGTGTGGATGGGCGTTGGCGAAGAGGGTCTGGCTCGAGCAACCGAATGGGGCATTCGTTCTGTTCGGGGCACGGTGTATCCGGTTG
>CAYWEU010000034.1:0-3155 GCA_964457395.1 uncultured Candidatus Peribacteria bacterium | reverse complement strand
ATCTTGGTACCGCTGGAAATGCTTCCAGAGTGCCAGCCGCGGCAACGCCGTTTCGTCGCACTGGATCGGTAGCATCGATTCGCCGTTTTTCACCCACGGGTGCCACGAGGACCCCGCTGAACCATCCGGGTTATATTTGTGCAGCAAGTAGCCCTCTTTTGTCTGCACACGCTGGCAGAACTTCAGAAAGCGGTACACCGCCTCGCTCTGTCCGGCATGCGTCAGCGCCATGGAGACGAATGCGCCGTCGCGGGGCCAGATGTACGTATACGTATCGCGGTTGTACTGCATGATGTCGCTGTCGTTGGCAGCCAGGATGCCGCCGTGATTGTCGATTTGCGTTCGTATCGTGAGCAAGCTTCTCCAATACAAGTCGCGCACCGGCTGGGGCAACGGCGATGCAGGATCTTCGTGCGCATGCGCCCAGCCTTTCCAGTAATTTTTGGCCGATTTCTTGAGCTGTTCGGGGGTTTCTTCGAGGATCAAATGTTGCAACGCGTGCACTTCGCTGATGCGCGTGCCGGCACAGAGCCACATGAAGACGTTTGTCTCTCTGCCCGGGTACACAACGCAATCGATCTGCGCAGTCGAATCGACAGAGCCTTGCTCTATGGGGTACCGTGTCAACTCGCCGTCTTCGGCGTCTCTCCATGTGCCCTCGAGCCCGCGGTAATTCGCTTTGCCGATGGAGTACGAGGCGATGCCGCAGTGATCGATGTGTTCGGTTTCTTGCGACAGCGTGTGGAACTCTCCCGGCTTGTCCTGCGGTGCGCAGGTGGCCGGGTCGCTGGTCGTGCCGCCGATGAGGAAGTAGCGTTGCTGGCGGTAATGAATGACGCTTTTGGTATGCGGTTCGTAAAATGCGGTGTCTTTTTGCTTGTCGCCGTAGATATAGAAATCGTGATGAAAGAAACATTTCACTGTGCGTTGCTCTGGCGCCCTCGAACGAATGCAGAAACAGCGGACGAGCATGTTCTTCGTCGGCTCGACGAAATCTTCGCACACGATGTCCAGTCCCAAGCGGTCGTTCGACAGCGTCGACGATGACACAAGAGAAGAGTCCATGTAGCCAGGCTTGATATTCCAGCTGCCGTCACTCGTCCACGACAAACCGATGCCCTCTATAAAGAAGCCCAGACGATGAAATTTGCCATGCGTGGTATGGTCTTCTTCCCCGACGTACGGGTAGTAGAAGTCTCTCATCTGCAAGTAATCATCGAACGTCGCGAGCATGTTGCCGTTACCGAGAACTAACGACCGAGGCATATACATTGAAAATGAAAAATTGAGAATTGAACATTATTTTTGTTTCTTATGTATTGCAGATGTTTTTTGTATGGTCTTATCTGACCGACCAGTGCGCGTACTCACTCCAACAATTTTTAATTTTCCATTTTCCATTTTCAATTCTTCTAGCGTCACGCGCAAATCTTCTATCGCATGCGAGTATCTCCTATACGCTTCGTAGGGCGACTCGTAGGGGCTAAAGTACTTGTGTACGTCACCGTCACTCCAGTACTTGGTGCACAGGTAATAGAAGTGATCCGACGTCTGCAGCTTGCGCCAGGTCTCTATGAGACTGGGGTCCGCGACGGACTTCACCAGTTTCTCCAAACGATAAATGCCGTTGAAGGCTGCTTCTTGCAAGTGATTCCCCTTCCACGCGGACAAGTCGCGCTCCATGTCCGCCCACGAGATCCACTCGTGCGTGTCGAGTACGGGGCACGGGCGCTTGCCCCAATCTTTCAAAATCTCGGACGGACTCTTGCACTCGATGCCGTGACGCAGCAGCGTGTCCGGCAACACTTCGAGAAAATCAAAGATGCCGGTGTCGGCCCACTGGTGCTCGCCGAAGGTCTCGTAGTCCATGAATAAGTTGACGCTGTGGCCGTGATTGCCCGCGACCCAGTCGGCAAACGTGTCGGCATGCAACGGGTAATGACTCCAGTTGCGGTCCGAGAACCGGAACGCGATGTCGTCGGACAAGCGATAATTTTTGAGCAAAATGCGGATGGTCTTGGATGCTCGCGGATGCACGCGGTGCTTGGCGATGACGCGCTGACTGGCTGCAGGGAGTGCGAACGCAGGCGGTTCGTAGGGCATGTTGGGCGACCTGCCACCCAGGATGCGGTCGGCACCTTCGCTCAAAATCCCCGAGAAGCCCATGAGTCGCGCAACTTGCGCGACCTCGTTGCAGAAGACGAGTTCGGTATTGCGGAACACGTGCGGTGTCACGCCGAAACACTTTTTGATTTCGCGGGCGTGCTTGGACACCTGCATGCAAAATTCTTCGAGTGAATACAGGCATGAGAGCGAGTGATAATAGGTCTCCGCGAGAAACTCGACTTGGTTCGTCTTGGCCAGCTTGCGAAACGATGCCAGTACGTCCGGCCCGTATTCTTTGCACTGGTCCAGAAAAACGCCGGACAGCGAAAACGCGACCGAGCACTCCGGGTGGCGCTTGAGCATCTTGAGTAGACGCGCGTTGGCCGGCAGGTAACACTTCTCAGCGACTTTGCGGAAGATGGCTCTGTTGCGGTCCTCGTCGAAGTAGCCTTTGCCGTGCATCTCGCCAATGTCGACGATACGCAGATCTCCCAAGCGGTACGGTTGGTGAACCTGGAAGTAAAAGCAGACCGAGGGTGGGTGTTGATATGACATAGAGATGAGAAAAATGTGGATATTCTTCATTCATGATTCATAATTCTTAATTCTGTCCTGATAAATCATGAGCAGCTTCCCAGCTTGCCGGTTCCATGTGTAATTGCTGAGGATGTGCTGTGTCTCCGACCGCATCTGCGATACCAGCGGTTGTTCTCGGAGAATCGTCAGGATGCAGTCCGCCATTTTGTGCGTGTCCCAGAAATCGACGATCAGAGAATTGCGCACGACTTCGGCGGCACCGGACTGGCGACTGAGGACGACCGGTGCTCCGTGCGTGATGGCTTCGAGCGCGACCAAGCCAAATGGCTCCGAGACCGAGGGCATGACGAAGCAACTGGCTTTGGCGTACAGCTTGGCGGCTTCGTCACTCGTCACTTTTCCGGCGAAGATCACGCGGTCCTGCAAGCCCAGCTCGCATGCCTGCGCAATGAGGTTGGGTAGCAAGTACCCGTCTCCTGCGATGACGAACCGAACATCGGGGCGATGATCGG